>NZ_CP029608.1:5834747-5997925 GCF_003352185.1 Pseudomonas kribbensis | reverse complement strand
TTTAACGCGACGCCCCGTGCGTCAAACCTGCCTGACACGTGTCAGGAGACTCAGCCCAGAGGCATTTATGAGCAACAACCTCGACCAGCTCACCGATTGGTTGAAAGACCACAAGATCACAGAAGTCGAATGCATGATCGGCGACTTGACCGGCATCACCCGGGGCAAGATCTCGCCGACCAACAAGTTCATCGCCGAAAAAGGCATGCGCCTGCCGGAAAGCGTTCTGTTGCAAACGGTGACCGGCGACTACGTCGAAGACGACATCTATTACGAACTGCTCGACCCGGCCGACATCGACATGATCTGCCGCCCCGACCAGAACGCCGTGTACCTGGTGCCATGGGCCATCGAGCCGACCGCCCAGGTGATCCACGACACCTACGACAAGCAAGGCAACCCGATCGAGCTGTCGCCGCGCAACGTCCTCAAGAAAGTCCTGAAACTCTATGCCGACAAGGGCTGGCAGCCGATCGTGGCGCCGGAAATGGAGTTCTACCTGACCAAACGCAGCGACGACCCCGACTATCCGTTGCAGCCGCCGGTCGGCCGTTCCGGGCGTCCGGAAATCGGTCGTCAGTCGTTCTCCATCGAAGCGGCGAACGAGTTCGACCCGCTGTTCGAAGACGTCTACGACTGGTGCGAACTGCAGGAGCTGGACCTCGACACGCTGATCCACGAGGACGGCACCGCGCAGATGGAAATCAACTTCCGTCACGGTGATGCCCTGTCCCTGGCCGACCAGATTCTGGTGTTCAAGCGCACCATGCGTGAGGCCGCCCTCAAGCACAACGTGGCCGCGACCTTCATGGCCAAGCCGATGACCGGTGAGCCGGGCAGTGCGATGCACCTGCACCAGAGCATCATCGACATCGAGACCGGCAAGAACGTGTTCTCCAATGACGACGGCACCATGAGCCAGCTGTTCCTGCACCACATCGGTGGCCTGCAGAAGCTGATCCCGGAACTGCTGCCGCTGTTCGCACCGAACGTCAACTCGTTCCGCCGCTTCCTGCCGGACACCTCGGCACCGGTGAACGTGGAGTGGGGCGAAGAAAACCGCACCGTGGGCCTGCGCGTCCCGGATGCCGGCCCGCAGAACCGCCGGGTGGAAAACCGCCTGCCGGGCGCCGACGCCAACCCGTATCTGGCGATTGCCGCGAGCCTGCTCTGCGGCTACATCGGCATGGTCGAAGGCATCAACCCGAGCGCGCCGGTGGTGGGCCGTGGTTACGAGCGCCGCAACCTGCGCCTGCCGCTGACCATCGAAGACGCGCTGGAGCGCATGGAAAACAGCGCAACCATCGAGAAATACCTGGGCAAGACCTTCATCACCGGCTACGTCGCGGTCAAGCGGGCCGAGCATGAAAACTTCAAGCGCGTGATCAGTTCCTGGGAGCGTGAGTACCTGCTCTTCGCCGTCTGATACGCCGGGCGCGGTGGCCAGCCGCCGCGCCTTCACCGATAACAAGGAGAATTGGCATGACCAGCAACAACCCGCAAACCCGTGAGTGGCAAGCCCTCAGCAGCGAGCACCACCTGGCCCCGTTCAGCGACTTCAAGCAGCTGAAAGAAAAGGGTCCACGGATCATCACCAACGCCAAGGGCGTGTACCTGTGGGACAGCGAGGGCAACAAAATCCTCGATGGCATGGCGGGTCTGTGGTGCGTGGCGATCGGTTATGGGCGCGATGAGCTGGCGGATGCTGCCGCCAAACAGATGCGCGAACTGCCGTACTACAACCTGTTCTTCCAGACCGCCCACCCACCGGCACTGGAACTGGCCAAGGCCATCGCCGACGTGGCGCCGGAAGGCATGAACCACGTGTTCTTCACCGGTTCCGGCTCCGAAGGCAACGACACCATGCTGCGCATGGTTCGCCACTACTGGGCGATCAAGGGCCAGCCGAACAAGAAAGTCATCATCAGCCGCAAGAACGGTTACCACGGCTCCACCGTGGCCGGCGCGAGCCTGGGCGGCATGACCTACATGCACGAACAGGGCGACCTGCCGATTCCGGGCATCGTCCACATCGCCCAGCCGTACTGGTTCGCCGAAGGCGGCGACATGACCCCGGAAGAATTCGGGATCTGGGCGGCCAATCAGCTGGAAGAGAAGATTCTGGAAGTCGGCGTCGACAACGTCGGTGCCTTCATTGCCGAGCCGATCCAGGGCGCCGGCGGCGTGATCATTCCGCCAGACACCTACTGGCCGCGCATCAAGGAAATCCTCGCCAAGTACGACATCCTGTTCGTGGCGGACGAAGTGATCTGCGGTTTCGGCCGTACCGGCGAATGGTTCGGCAGCGATTTCTACGACCTCAAGCCGCACATGATGACCATCGCCAAAGGCCTGACATCCGGCTATATCCCGATGGGTGGCCTGATCGTGCGCGACGAAGTGGTGGCGGTGCTCAACGAGGGCGGCGATTTCAACCACGGCTTCACCTACTCCGGGCACCCGGTGGCGGCGGCGGTGGGTCTGGAAAACATCCGGATCCTGCGCGACGAAAAAATTATCGAGAACGCACACAACGAAACGGCACCGTATTTGCAGAAACGTCTGCGCGAACTGAACGATCACCCGTTGGTGGGGGAAGTGCGCGGGGTCGGTCTGCTGGGGGCCATCGAGCTGGTGCAGGACAAGGGCACTCGCAAGCGTTACGAAGGCAAGGGTGTGGGCATGATCTGCCGCCAGTTCTGCTTCGACAACGGACTGATCATGCGCGCCGTGGGCGACACCATGATCATTGCGCCGCCGCTGGTGATCAGCAAGGCGGAGATCGATGAGCTGGTTACAAAAGCACGCAAGTGCCTGGACCTGACCCTCAGTGCATTGCAGGGCTAAGTGCTAGGCTTCGAGCGATGGAGCTGTTGCGCTGTCGCTCGGAGCAGTTGGAAAGGCTGGTCTTTTCTTGAAAGACCGCCTCGTATCTTGCCAGACTAGCCGCGGTTCCAGTTGTCCGGGTTCGGCCGCTGAACAAAGTGGTTCAAAAAAGAAAAATTTGGAGCATGACGCATGAAGGCATTAGGTAAAAAGCTTGCTGGCAAGACACTTCTGGCCCTGTCCGTCGCGGGCATGATGGCGGGCGCGGTTCACGCGGACGACAAAGTGCTGCACGTCTACAACTGGTCCGACTACATCGCTCCGGACACCATCGCGAACTTCGAGAAAGAGTCGGGGATCAAGGTGGTCTACGACGTATTCGATTCCAACGAAACCCTGGAAGCCAAGCTGCTGGCGGGCAAGTCCGGCTACGACGTGGTCGTGCCGTCCAACAACTTCCTGGCCAAGCAGATCAAGGCCGGCGTGTACCAGGAACTGGATCGCTCCAAGCTGCCTAACTGGAAGAACCTGAACCAGGACCTGCTCAAGGCCGTGTCGGTCAGCGACCCGGACAACAAGCACGCCTTCCCGTACATGTGGGGTTCGATCGGCATCGGCTACAACCCGGAGAAGGTCAAGGCTGCGCTGGGCGTCGACAAGATCGATTCCTGGGACGTGCTGCTGAAGCCGGAAAACATCGCCAAGCTCAAGGGCTGCGGCGTGAGCTTCCTCGATTCGCCGACCGAAATGCTGCCGGTCGCGCTGCACTACCTGGGCCTGCCAACCGACTCCCAGAAGAAAGAAGACATCAAGAAAGCCGAGGACCTGTTCCTCAAGATTCGTCCTTCGATCACCTACTTCCACTCCTCCAAGTACATCTCGGACCTGGCCAACGGCAACATCTGCGTAGCGGTCGGCTACTCGGGTGACGTGCAGCAGGCCAAGTCCCGTGCCGCCGAGGCCGGTGACAAGGTGAAAGTCAGCTACGCCATTCCGAAGGAAGGCGCTGGCAGCTTCTTCGACATGGTCGCCATTCCGAAGGATGCCGAAAACGTTGAAGGCGCCTACAAGTTCATGACCTTCCTGCAGAAGCCTGAAGTCATGGCCGGCATCACCAACGCCGTACGTTTCCCGAACGGTAACGCTGCTGCAACACCACTGGTAGAGAAAGACATCACCAGCGATCCAGGCATCTACCCGCCAGCCGACGTGCAGGCCAAGCTGTATGCCATCGCCGATCTGCCGGCGGCAACCCAGCGTGAAATGACGCGCAGCTGGACCAAGATCAAATCCGGCAAATAAGCCGGTTTGAAGCCGCAACCGCTGGCCGTCGCCTTCACCCGGGCGGCCAGCGGTGCAATTAAATGACAGAAAGTTTTGCTGGAACGGTTTTTCGAGGGTAAGTTGCGCGCCGGTTTTGTTGCCGGGCAACCGTGACTGTCATGCAGCGCGGGGCAACTTGGGCCCAACTAAATTAGAGGACCTCCACTTGCCTATTTTTTCTTCTTTGCGCAATGCCCTGCTGGCCGCTGCCGGCCTGACGTTCGCTGTCGGTGCCCAAGCCGCCGGTACTGTGCATATTTATAACTGGTCGGATTACATCGGCGAGACCACCCTGGCCGATTTCCAGAAAGAAACCGGGATCAAGCCGGTCTACGACGTGTTCGATTCCAACGAAACCCTGGAAGGCAAACTGCTCGCCGGGCGTACCGGTTACGACGTGGTCGTGCCGTCGAACCACTTCCTCGGCAAGCAGATCAAGGCGGGCGCGTTCCAGAAGCTCGACAAGGCGCAACTGACGAACTACGCCAATCTCGACCCGGTGCTGCTCAAGCGCCTGGAACAGAACGATCCTGGCAACCAGTACGCCGTGCCGTATCTGTGGGGCACCAACGGCATCGGCTACAACGTCGACAAAGTGAAGGCCGTGCTCGGCGTCGACAAGATCGATTCCTGGAGCGTGCTGTTCGAACCCGAAAACATCAAGAAACTGCACAGCTGCGGCGTGGCGTTCCTCGATTCGGCCGATGAAATGATGCCGACCGTGCTCAACTACATGGGCCTGAACGCCAACAGCACCGATCCCAAGGATTACGAGAAAGCCACGGCCAAATTGCTGGCGGTGCGTCCTTACGTGACCTACTTCCACTCCTCGAAATACATCGGCGACCTGGCCAACGGTGACATCTGCGTGGCCATCGGTTTCTCCGGCGACATCTTCCAGGCCAAGCACCGTGCCGAAGAAGCCAAGAAGGGCGTCAACATCGCCTACGCCATCCCGAAAGAGGGCGGCGCGCTCTGGTTCGACATGCTGGCGATTCCGAAGGATTCGGCCAACGTCAAAGAGGCCCACGCCTTCATCAACTATTTGCTGAAACCTGAGGTGATTGCCCAGGTCAGTGATTACGTCGGTTACGCCAACCCCAACCCGGGTTCGGACAAGCTGATGGAGCAGTCCATCCGCACCGACGAAGCGGTTTATCCACCGCAGGCCGTTCTCGACAAGACCTATGTGTCGATCGAGTTGCCACCGAATATTCAGCGTTTGATGACCCGCAGCTGGACCAAGGTCAAGTCGGGTAAATAACGCGCAAACCATCCTGGGTTCGTCTTGCGTGGGCGAACTGCACTCTTTTTTTTCTGGGAGTTTCGTAAATGGCAGTTGCCTCCGGCGCCTATAAGAAAGCCCTCGAGGGCGACCAGACACCGAAACAGGTGCTGGTTAAAATCGACCGGGTCACGAAGAAGTTCGACGAGACGGTTGCCGTGGACGATGTGTCCCTGGAAATCAAGAAGGGCGAGATCTTCGCCCTGCTCGGCGGTTCGGGATCGGGCAAATCCACTCTGCTGCGGATGCTGGCAGGGTTCGAACGGCCCACGGAGGGGCGCATTTTCCTCGACGGCGTCGACATCACCGACATGCCGCCGTACGAGCGACCGATCAACATGATGTTCCAGTCCTACGCCCTGTTCCCGCACATGACCGTGGCGCAGAACATCGCGTTCGGCCTCAAGCAGGACAAGATCCCGGCAGCCGAGATCGACGCCCGCGTGGCCGAGATGCTCAAGCTGGTGCAGATGAGCCAGTACGCCAAGCGCAAGCCGCACCAGTTGTCCGGCGGCCAGCGTCAGCGTGTGGCGCTGGCGCGTTCGCTGGCCAAGCGGCCGAAGCTGTTGCTGCTCGACGAGCCGATGGGCGCACTGGACAAGAAACTGCGTTCGCAGATGCAGCTGGAACTGGTGGAAATCATCGAGCGCGTGGGTGTGACCTGCGTGATGGTGACCCACGACCAGGAAGAGGCCATGACCATGGCCGAGCGCATCGCGATCATGCACCTGGGCTGGATCGCCCAGATCGGCAGCCCGATCGACATCTACGAAACCCCGACCAGCCGTCTGGTCTGCGAATTCATCGGTAACGTGAACATCTTCGAAGGCGAAGTGATCGACGACGCCGAAGGCCACGCGACCATCACCTGCAAGGACCTCGACCGGCAGATCTACGTCGGCCACGGCATCAGCACCTCGGTGCAGGACAAGTCCGTGACCTACGCGATCCGTCCGGAAAAACTGCTGGTCACCGCCGAAATGCCGACCTGCGAATACAACTGGTCCAGCGGCAAGGTGCACGACATCGCCTACCTCGGCGGGCACTCGGTGTTCTACGTCGAACTGCCGAGCGGCAAGCTGGTGCAATCGTTCGTGGCCAACGCCGAACGTCGTGGCGCACGTCCGACCTGGGGCGATCAGGTCTACGTGTACTGGGAAGATGACAGCGGCGTGGTACTTCGCTCATGAACATGCGCAAATTCAAACGCCGGCTCAATCGAATAATTCCCGGTGGCCGCCAACTGGTCATCGGGGTGCCGTTCATCTGGCTGTTCCTGTTCTTCATGCTGCCGTTCTTCATCGTTCTGAAGATCAGCTTCGCCGAAGCGGACGTGGCCATCCCGCCGTACACCGAGATCTACACCTACGCCGAGCAGAAGCTGCAGTTGCTGCTGAACCTGGGCAACTACGCGATGCTCGGCGACGACGAACTGTACATCTCGGCGTACCTCGGTTCGTTGAAGATGGCGTTCTTCAGCACGCTGCTGTGCCTGCTGATCGGCTACCCGATGGCCTACGCCATCGCCAGTGCCCGCAAGGAAGTGCAGACGGTGCTGGTGCTGCTGATCATGATGCCGACCTGGACCGCGATCCTGATCCGCGTCTATGCGTGGATGGGCATCCTCAGCAACAACGGCCTGCTCAACGGTTTCCTGATGAGCATGGGCTTGATTGACGAGCCGCTGCAGATCCTCAACACCAACCTCGCGGTGTACATCGGCGTCGTCTATTCGTACCTGCCGTTCATGATCCTGCCGCTGTACGCCAACCTGGTGAAACACGACACCAGCCTGCTGGAGGCCGCGTCGGACCTGGGTTCGAGCACCTTCAACAGCTTCTGGAAAATCACTGTTCCGCTGTCCAAGAACGGGATCATCGCCGGCTGCATGCTGGTGTTCATCCCGGTGGTGGGCGAGTTCGTGATCCCGGAACTGCTCGGCGGTCCGGAAACCCTGATGATCGGTAAAGTGCTCTGGCAAGAGTTCTTCAACAACCGTGACTGGCCGGTGGCGTCCGCCCTGGCGGTGGTGATGCTGGCGATCCTGATCGTGCCGATCATCCTGTTCAACCGCAGTCAGGCCAAGGAAATGGAGGGTAAAGAATGAAGCGCTTCCGTTTCTCCAGCCTGATGCTGGTGCTCGGCCTGTTGTTCATCTACCTGCCGATGCTGATCCTGGTGATCTACTCGTTCAACGCCTCGAAACTGGTAACGGTGTGGGGCGGCTGGTCGATCAAGTGGTACGTCGGCCTGCTCGACAACACCCAGCTGATGGGCTCGGTGGTGCGTTCGTTGGAGATCGCCTGCTACACCGCCGTCGCGGCGGTGGCGCTGGGTACGCTGGCGGCATTCGTGCTGACCCGCATCACCCGTTTCAAGGGCCGCACGCTGTTCGGTGGCCTGGTCACCGCGCCGCTGGTAATGCCCGAAGTGATTACCGGTCTGTCGCTGTTGCTGCTGTTCGTGGCCATGGCGCAGATGATCGGCTGGCCCCAGGAACGTGGCATCGTCACCATCTGGATCGCCCACACGACGTTCTGTGCCGCATATGTGGCGGTGGTGGTGTCGGCGCGCCTGCGTGAGCTGGACCTGTCGATTGAAGAGGCGGCGATGGACCTCGGTGCGCGGCCGTGGAAGGTGTTCTTCCTGATCACCATCCCGATGATCGCGCCGTCGCTGGCGGCGGGCGGCATGATGTCGTTCGCCCTGTCGCTGGACGACCTGGTGCTGGCGAGCTTCGTCTCCGGCCCGGGTTCGACGACCCTGCCGATGGAAGTGTTCTCGGCGGTGCGTCTGGGCGTGAAGCCCGAGATCAACGCCGTGGCCAGCCTGATTCTGCTGGCGGTGTCGCTGGTGACCTTCATGGTCTGGTTCTTCAGCCGCCGTGCCGAAGAATCGCGCCGCAAGGCGATCCAGCAAGCCATCGAAGAAGGCGCTGCCGATTCGTGGAAACAACCGGACGTGCGCCGGGCGCAGACGCCGGAAGCGGCTTAAGTCTGCAAACACAAAAAACCTCGCGACCGGTAACGGCCGCGAGGTTTTTTTATGCCCGTCAGGAAATCCACGGAGACTGGCGAATGACCTCGACGAAATTCATCGGCTTGAAACCCGGCATCTGATCTTTCAGCACATCGGTCTTCACATTGCCGAATGTGGTCTGCGGGCGATGACGCAAGCCGTCGGCAAACGCGCAGATGATGCACTCCTTGAAACCCTCGCCCCGTGGATGCGCATGCACCACCGCCTCGCGCTGCACCGTGGTGAACGCCGCGTAGTCCATGCCCAGCACATCCATCTCGACACCCGCCGTCACCAGCGCCACGGTCGGACGCAAATGCTTCGGCACGCCAGGCGTGGTGTGCAGGGCGATCGACAGCCAGACCTGCTCGATGTCGTCGTCGCTCAGCTCGTAAGGCTTGAGAAACGCCGCCGCCGCGTTGGCGCCATCGACTTCGAAGCGCTCGTCATCGCTGCGGTGACCTTCGACCAGACCCAGATCGTGGAACATCGCGCCGACGTACAGCAGTTCCGGATCGTAAGCCAGTTGTTGGCGTTCGCCGCTCAAGGCACCGAACAGAAACACCCGGCGCGAGTGGTGGTAGAGCAGGTCGGATTCGATGTCGCGGATGTACTCGGTGGTGGCCCGGGCCAGGGCGCTGTCGGGGATCTTGATACCGGCGATGGTCGTGGTCATGTTGAGCTTCCTCGTCGAAAACGCCGTTGCGGCGCTGATGGGGAAAGTCTGTTCTTGGGGGCTAAAGCGGACAATCGATCCATGGCTGCGATCCTTGCCATTCCACCTGCAAATCGTGCCAGCTCGCTTCTGCGGCGCGGATTGGCTAGGGTTGGCGCTGATTCGCCATTCCCAGGGAGCCGACATCGCCATGAACAAAACCGTCGCCATCGTGGTGTTCCCCGGCGTGCAGGCGCTGGACGTCAGCGGGCCCATGGACGTGTTCGCCGAGGCCAATCGTTTTCTGGCGGCGGAGGATCATTACCGGCTCGAAGTGATCGGCGTCGAACGCGGGCCGATGGCGTGTTCCAACGGGCTGACCCTGAGTGCGCACCGGCATTTCAGCGATGTGCAGGAAGCGTATGACTTGCTGCTGGTGGCCGGCGGACCGCAGTTGCCGTTCCTTGATTTCGGCAAGGCGTTTGATGCGTGGTTGCGCGAGGCTTGCGGGCGAGCGCGGCGATTCGGCTCGATCTGCAACGGTGCGTTCATGCTCGCCCGTGCCGGGTTGCTGGAGGGGCGCACGGTCACCACCCACTGGAATGACGCCGAGGCGCTGGCGCAGTTGTGCCCGTCGAGCCGGGTCGAAGCCGATCGGTTGTACGTCGAGGATGGCCAGCTCTACACCTCGGCGGGGGTGACGGCGGGGATCGATCTGTCGCTGTACCTGCTGGCGCGTGATTACGGAGCCGAAGTGGCGCTGAGCGTGGCCAAGCGGCTGGTGGTGTTCACCCAGCGCTCGGGCGGGCAGTCGCAGTTCAGCCCATTCCTCACGCCCCACGCCGAACCGACGTCGGCGGTGGCGATGGTGCAGCTATACGTGTTGGCCAACCTCACCGGCGACCTGACCATTGCCGACCTGGCGAATGCCGCCAACATGAGTGCGAGGAATTTCTCCCGGGTGTTTGCCCGCGAAGCGAAAGTCACCCCGGCGGAATTCGTCGAGCGGGCGCGGGTGGATGCGGCGCGGGTGATGCTCGAAAGCACCACGGCGCCGCTGAAGACGGTGGCCTATCAATGCGGGTTTCGCGATGCGCAACACATGCGCAGTGTGTTCAACCGGAGGCTGGGGGTGACGCCGCAGCAGTTTCGGCTGAATTTTGCGGCGATGGTTTGAGCGGCGCTTATTGCGCCGCCCGTGCCGGCAACAGCTTCAGGGTACTGCGCGTATTCGCCGTCACCTCTTCATCACTGAAATGCGCCTGCACATACATCCCGTCCACATACGCCTCCGCCTGATCGTCATAGTGGCTGTCGAACGGCACGCCGCTCTGGCCGACCGGGTTGATGGTCAGGCTGTGGGCCGGATCCGCGAAGTCCACCAGCCGCCGGGTCGACGGGCCGTAAGTCACGGGCCACGGCGCCGGGCCGATCTTCGCCGAGAGGTTGTTCGGTACTTCGTGGGAGCCGGGTGCGGCGAACGGGCCGACGTTGAAGATGCGGTCGAGCGGTTTCTGCTGCCCCAGCGGATGACCATGGGTCAGCGTGTGCGCCTTGCCCCATTGCCAGCCGGAGGCATCGTCGCCGAGGGTCTGTTTCAGGTGCGTGATGCTGGCCTGCCACGCGGTGCGCACGGTGTCGACGCGGGTTTCCTTGGCCGGGGTATTGCGATTGTCCCACCACGGTGAATCGGCATTCGCCGCCAGGCGTGGCAGCGCTGCGTCGAGCACGCGGGTCGACAGCAGAGTCTCGAACATGTCGTTACCCAGCTCATCGCGCATCGCCGCGTCGGCCAGGTCGTAGAGGAACTGGTTGAACACCGTGGCGCTGACCGAATCCAGCGGGTAGTCGCCTTGCCACCGCGCCAGTTGCTCGACCAGTTTCAGCTGCGCCGGGTCGGTCACCACTTCACGCAATACCGGCAGCAGCGGCGCCAGCACGCGCGGGCCATAACCGGTGGTGGTGCCCAGTTGCAGCTTCTGGTTGGCTTCGTTATCCCACTTCACGTTCTTGTCGGCGAGCTGGCGGTTCAGCTGTTGGCCGCGGTCGGCGAGGTTGTAGTAACCGGGAATCTCCATGCCGGTCGGCGATACGGGCTGGAAGTTGGCCGAGACGATATAGCCCCGCGCCGGGTTCTCTTCCTGCGGGTTGGCACTGAACGGGAAGTAGCCGTCCTTGTCCGCCTGATTGCTGCTGCCGTCGAGGATGAACTCGGGTTTGACCCCGGCCGGCCGCTTGGGTAGCAGCGCCGAAGCCCACCAGGCGATATCGCCCTTGGCGTTGGCGTAGACGATGTTCAGCCCCGGCGCCTGCACCTTGGCTGCTGCTGCACGGGCCTTGGCCAGGGTGTCGGCGCGGTTGAGCTGGTAGAAGCCTTCGAGGATCGGGTTCGGCGTTTCGAGGAACGCCCACCACATGGCAATCGGGGTTTTCCCGGCGGCTGTACCGAGCGCATCGTTGACGATCGGCCCGTGGGGCGACTGACGCAGGGTGAGGGTCACCGGCGCCTGGCCTTTCACCGCGATCTGCTGCTCGGTGCTGACCATGTCTGTCCACTGGCCGTGATACCAGACCTGATTCGGGTTGTCCGGATTGACCTTCTCGGCGATCAGGTCCAGGTCATCGTTCTGGAACATGGTCAGGCTCCAGCCGAAATCCAGGTTGTGCCCCAGGAACGCAAATGGCACCAGCGCCTGATGATGGCCGTAGAGTTCAAAACCCGGTGCCGATAGCTGCGCTTCGTACCACACCGATGGCACCGAGAAGCGGATGTGCGGATCGCCGGCCAGCAACGCCTTGCCGCCCTTGCTGCGACTGCCGGCAATCACCCAGGCATTGCTGCCTTCGAACTGCGGCAGGCCGTTGTCGATCAGTGCCTGTTCGCTGAGGCGGGCGAGGGCGTTCAGGTCTTTCCAGTCTTCGGCAGCGAGAGCCGGTGCGGTACCGGCGCGGCCCTTGGCGAGCACGCCCTTGGGCTGCCAGTCGAGGTCGAAGACGTTGAGGTAATCGGCGCCCAGTTGATCGCGCACGTAGGTCAGCAGCGGCTCGGTGCGAAACGCGGCGGCGAAGCTGTAGGCCATGTAGCCGGCGACGCTGATGGTGTCTTCGGCAGTGAACGGCCGCTTGGGGATGCCCAGCACGTCGAACTCGACCGGTGCGGCGTGCGAGTCCTGATACTGGTTGATGCCGTCCAGATAGGCTTGCAGGGCCTTCCACGCCGGTGACTGCTTGTCGAGGCCGGCCACGTAACTGGCGGCGCGCTCGCGGATGCGCAGGCTGCGGAACAACTTGTCGGTGTCGAGCAGTTTCGGTCCGAGCACTTCCGCCAGTTCGCCCCGGGCCAGGCGGCGCATGGCTTCCATCTGGAACAGTCGGTCCTGGGCGTGCACGTAGCCGAGGGCGCGATAGAGGTCGGTTTCGTTTTCGGCACGGATGTGCGGCACGCCGCGCTCGTCGTAACGCACGGTCACCGAGCCTTGCAGGTTGCGCAGTTCCACCTGGCCCTGACGCGTCGGTTGCTTGCTGTACACGTACCAGCCGCCGGCGGCGAGCAGGACAACGATGAGCAAGGCAAGAACGGTGAAGACGCGTTTCATGGTGACTCCTTGTGCATTCGGGATTGCCGCCCGTCGGGCTGCAAACAATTAGCACACGCCTCGTGTGCCGTGCATCGCTGTCCTTGAAATGTCCGGAATGCCTTACTTCGTCTCCACCGGCCACGGGCAGTAGCAACCGACCGCGAGCGTGTGGGTGGCATTCACCGGACGATCATCACTCAACGCCTGCAGGATCGGTTCGATAAAACTGTTGCTGGAATTACAGGTCAGCCCCTCGCTGTAAGGGCCGAAGTAAGCCAGTTTGCCGCTGCGGTCCCAGATCGCCACGGCCGGGCTGGCGGGGATCTGTTCGGAGCCGGGCAGCACCGCGATGGTCTTGAGATTGCTGAGGGTGGCGGGCAACTGACCGTGGCTGCCGGCCTTCTGCACGGCGAAGAACTCGACGCCCTTGGGGCCGAACTGTTCGACCATCTCGGTCAGATGCTGTTGATTGCCGACATTGCACGGGCAGGCCGGGTCCCAGAAGTGCACCAGGCGGATATTGCCGGGGCCGGCGAGGTCGTCGGGCAGACGCAACGGGTCGCCGGAAAACACCGCGGTGTGTTCGCTGAACGCCCGCAGATAGCGGCCCTGAAACCAGTCGTACGCGGCCCACAGCACGCCGGCACACACGATGGCGAGCAGGCTGGCAAACAGTGCGGTGCGGTAGGGCGGGCGCATGGTTTTCGATCCTCGGAGGCGCGCTAGCTTGCCATGCTTGCCGCGACAGATGAATATCGCAGGCCGATAAAGTCTGTTTACCGTTCTGGAATTGCCCATGTCTGTTGCTTTCGATCCCGATCATCTGCGTGCGAGCCTCAAGCCGTTGGCCGAGTGGCAGCCGTTGTCCGAGGAGGCGAAGGCGTATCAGCGGTTCTACAGGACCGACTTCCCGGAGCGCGATGTCTGGCGCGGCATGGGCCGCTTCGATGTCGATGGTTACGAACTCGTCAGCCATTGCTGGTGGCCGGCGGAAACGGCCAAGGCCACGCTGTTTCTGGTGCACGGTTTTTATGATCACACCGGCCTCTACCGGCATGTGATCGAGTGGGCGCTGGATCTGGGGTTCGCAGTGATTGCCTGTGACTTGCCCGGGCATGGTCTGTCGAGCGGGCCACGGGCGAGCATCCGCGATTTCTCCGAGTATCAGGATGCGCTGCAAGGTCTTTTCGCCGAGGCGCGCTCGATTGCGTTGCCGCAGCCGTGGCACCTGTGCGGGCAAAGCACAGGCGGTGCGATCATTGTCGATCACGTGCTCAATCACGGTGAGAACAGCCCGGCCCAGGGGCAGTTGATTTTGCTGGCGCCGCTGGTGCGCCCACGGGCCTGGGGTTGGTCGCAGTTCAGTTATTACCTGTTGCGGCCTTTTGTCCGGGGCATCGCCCGGCGCTTCAGCGAGAATTCCAATGACCCGGATTTCCTGCCGTTCCTGCAGGCCGATCCGTTGCAGCCCAAGCGCCTGCCAACGGCTTGGGTCGGGGCGCTGTCACGCTGGATCAAACGGGTGGAATACGCGAAGAAAAGTCCGCGTCGGCCGCTGATCGTCCAGGGTCAGGCGGACATGACCGTGGACTGGCAGCACAACCTGCAAGTGATGAAATGGAAGTTCGACCGGCCGCAGATTCTGCTGCTGGCCGAGGCGCGGCATCATCTGGCCAATGAAACGGCAGAGATGCGCGAGGAGTATTTCGAGTTCTTGAACAAGCGGATCAAGGGCCGCAATCCCTAGATCACTGGCTGAGGTTAGAGGTGCTCTGGCCGACGGCCAGCCCGGCGCGAATCGCCGCCAGCGCGGCCTGATAGTAGGCCTTGCCTTCGGTGGACTCGGCAAAGGTCGCGAACTCTTCCAGCTCTTCATCCGACAGATCGCGATAAACGTACAGCAGCGTGTTGTTCAGATCGGCGCCGATCTGATCCATCAGGCGCTGGCGTTGACCGTTCAACATGCCCTGGGCCTGACCGCCGCCGAGCAGGCCGGGGATCATCGAACTCAGGCTGTCCGCCGCCACGCCGGCAATCGCCAGGCTGACTTCGGCACCGGCTTCGCGGGCGGGCAGGGCCTGGGCGAGGTGGCCGATGATCAATAGGCGGCTGTCGCTAGCCGGCATCTTCGGCAGGCCCTTGGCGTTTTTCGCCAACTGATCGCGACGGGTCGCCAGCAGTTCGGCGGCGACAATTTTCTTGCCCAGCGGTGACTGAAAGAACGACAGAGCCGGTTTCGGATCGGCAAGGTTCTTGCGCAGTTGCGCTTCGGCCCGTTGATCCACGGCTTGCGGAGCAAAGCGCTGATTGCTGTTGCTCACCAGCGCCTGAAACACCGCTGGCGGCAGGCTGCTCTGGTAACGCTGTTGCGCGGCGCTCAGGGCGTCATTGAAATGCGCACGTTGGTCCGGCCAGCCGGCGACCTTGTACAACTGGTCGTGGCCGTCTGCCCAGGCGGGCAAAACGCAGAACATCAACAGTGAAAAAAGCAAACGGCGCATAGGGACTCCTGTCGGCAGCGGACTATTCTCCGTGCGGTGCCAGTACTTGTCGAGAATTCGTATCAAGCCGCCGCGTGGCTCTGTCGGAATTCTTGCCGCAGGCATACTATGCGCGCCATGCAAATATCCTCTGAACACCCGCTGCTGTTACGTATCGTCGACGACCTGGCCGAGCGTGGCTGGTCGCAGCAGAACATATTCCTGCCTGCGGATCTGACCCGCGCGCTGGCTGCCGAGTGCCGTAAACGTGAGGCCGAAGGTGAACTGGCACCGGCGGGCGTCGGACGCGGGCCGTTTTCGGAGGTCCGCGAGGGCATTCGCGGCGACCATATCCAATGGATCGATCCCGGCCAGGCCGAGGCCAGCGACCGTTATCTGAACCTGATGGACAGCCTGCGCGAGGCCCTCAATCGCGGACTGTTCCTCGGTCTGGAGGACTTCGAATGCCATTTCGCCCTGTACCCGCCGGGCGCGTTCTACCGCAAGCATGTCGACCGTTTTCGCGACGATGACCGGCGCATGGTCTCGGCGGTGATCTACCTCAACGACGGCTGGCTGCCGGAGGATGGCGGGCAGTTGCGCATGTATCTGGAGGGCGATCGGGTCCATGACGTGCAACCCACCGGCGGTTGTCTGGTGGTGTTCCTCTCCGGTGAAGTCCCTCATGAAGTGTTGCCGGCGCAACGCGAGCGCTTGTCGCTGACAGGCTGGTTTCGCCGCCGTGGCAACGAGCCGTTCTGAGATGCACAAAATCCTTGTGAGCCGCTGCCTGCTGGGTCACCGCGTGCGTTACGACGGTGGGGCCAGCGGGCCGTTCGATCTGCTGGAGCAGTGGATTGCCGAGGGGCGTGTCGTACCGTTGTGCCCGGAAGTCGCCGGCGGCTTGCCGACGCCTCGGGCGGCGGCGGAGATTCCGGGCGGGCAGGGCAGTGAAGTGCTCGATGGCCTTGCGGCGGTGATCACCACCGAAGGCGAAGACGTCAGTACGCAGTTTCTCGATGGCGCCCGCCAGGCGCTGGAACTGGTGCAGAAGCACGGGATTCGCGTAGCGGTGCTCAAGGCCAACAGTCCTTCCTGCGGGAATCTGCTGACCTATGACGGGACGTTCAGTGGGGTGAAGGTGAGTGGCGAAGGGGTAACTGCCGCGTTGCTGAAGCGCCATGGGGTGCAGGTCTTCAGCGAACTTGAACTGCCGCAGGCTGCACAAGCGCTCAAGGCACTCGACTAGACACCGTCACTTCAGGTCTTCAGCGGCCTGCACGCTCAACCACTTCTGCGACAACGCCTCCAGCCGCCCATCCGCCCTGATCCGCTGCAACGCATTCTCCAGACTCGCCTGAAACGCCGGATTGCCCTTCTGAAACGGAATCGCCAGATCCACCGGCGGCCCGACCTTCGGTTTCTCTTCCGTCAACGCCTGGACCAGCACCAGCGGGCGGGGCTGTTCATCCTTTTTCGCCAGCAGCTGCGCATTGACCTGCGTGTAAGGTTGGCTCACGTCGAAACGATCCTTGAGTTCCGGGGTCAGTGCTATGTGGTTGAGCGCGACGTCGTACTTGCCGCTTTCGACGCCCTGGAGCAGATCGGCTTCGTCGGTGACGATGAAGTCGGCGCGTACATCCAGCTCGTTGGCCAGCTGTTGCCCAAGCTCGACCTCGAACCCCGTGAGTGTGTCGCCGTCCTTGAAATTGAAGGGCGGTGTATTAGCCTCTAGGGCTATGCGCAACTCGCCACGGTCGTTGACGTCATCAATCAGTTCGGCGTGAGCCAGCGGGCTCAGAAGGGGTAGCAGGCAGATCAGGCCAGGCAGAAAACGCATGGTCACTCCTTTGAAATCATTGTCGCGGCCTGTTGGTCAGGCTCGCTTTGCTATGGTTGTCGAGTGCCTTCGACAACGAATGGTCATGAAGTTGTCATGACCGCGCGGATTTTACGGAAAAACTGGAGAAGAGAATGAAAACATTCATGTCACGTGCTGCTTTGGCTGGTTTGCTGATGGGCGTTTCGGTGCTGGCCAGTGCGGCCACGCCGGCGCCGAAGGGGGCCGAAGTGTTCATCGTTTCTCCCGAAGACGGAGCAAAGGTTTCGCAGACCTTCACCGTCAAGTTCGGCACCAAGGACGTCGCGCTGGCACCGGCTGGTGATGCCACGCCGAATACCGGTCACCACCATCTGCTGATCGACGCCAAGGAGATCGTTCCGGCCGGTGCAGTGGTACCGACCGACGCTAACCACATGCATTTCGGCAAGGCCCAGACCTTCGCCGAGATCAAACTGGCGCCAGGCAAGCACACCCTGCAGCTGGAGCTGGGTGACAAGAACCACATGGCTTTCGATCCGCCCGTGGTCTCGAAGAAAATCACCATCACCGTGGAATGATTTTTCCAGCGGCATGAAAAAGGGAGCCCCGAGGGGCTCCCTTTTTTGTCGCTCAGCGCCGGATCAGAACAACACGCGGCTACGGATGGTGCCGTTGACGTGTTGCAGCTTCTCTTGCGCCAGCTCCGAGTACTCGGCGTCGACGTCGATCACCACGTAGCCGACCTTCTCGTTGGTCTGCAGGAACTGACCGGAGATGTTGATGCCGTTTTCGGCGAAGACCTTGTTGATCTCGCTCATCACACCCGGGATGTTCTCGTGGATGTGCAGCAGACGGTGCTTGCCAGGGTGAGCCGGCAGGGCCACTTCCGGGAAGTTCACGGACGATACCGAGGTACCGTTGTCGCTGTACTTGACCAGTTTTTCTGCCACTTCCAGACCGATGTTGGCCTGCGCTTCAGCGGTGGAACCGCCGATGTGCGGGGTCAGGATCACGTTGTCCAGGCCGCGCAGCGGGCTTTCGAACTCTTCGTCATTGGAGCGCGGTTCGACCGGGAACACGTCGATGGCGGCGCCGATCAGGTGCTTGTCCTTGATCGCAGCGGCCAGGTGATCCAGCTCGACCACGGTGCCGCGTGCAGCGTTGATCAGGATGCCGCCCTTCTTGATGGCGCGGATTTCCTTCTCGCCGATCATCCACTGGGTCGCAGCGGTTTCCGGTACGTGCAGGGTGACGATGTCGGACATGCCCAGCAGCTCGTGCAGGTTGCCGACCTGGGTCGCGTTGCCCAGCGGCAGCTTGGTCACGGTGTCGTAGAAGAACACCTGCATGCCCAGACCTTCAGCCAGGACCGACAGCTGAGTACCGATCGAGCCGTAGCCGACGATGCCCAGTTTCTTGCCACGGATCTCGAAGGAGTTGGCTGCGGACTTGATCCAGCCGCCACGGTGGCAGGAAGCGTTTTTCTCAGGGATGCCGCGCAGCAGCAGGATCGCTTCGGCCAATACCAGCTCGGCCACGGAGCGAGTGTTGGAGTACGGTGCGTTGAACACGGCGATGCCGCGCTCGCGGGCCGCTTCCAGGTCGACCTGGTTGGTGCCGATGCAGAAACAGCCGACTGCGACCAGCTTCTTCGCGTGATCGAAGATCTCTTCGGTCAGTTGGGTGCGCGAACGAATGCCGATGAAGTGAGCGTCAGCGATCTTTTCCTTGAGCTGGTCTTCCGGCAGGGAGCCAGTCAGGTATTCGATGCTGGTGTAGCCCGCCGCCTTGAGGACGTCGACAGCCGATTGGTGGACGCCTTCGAGAAGAAGGAACTTGATCTTGCTCTTATCGAGAGAAGTCTTGCTCATCTGCGTAAACCTGTATCCCGGAGAAAAATGGCAGGAAATGGTCAACAGACATTGACCTTGACGACAAGAAAGCCGTCACCGCAGAACCGCCGTTGGGCACTGGCCTGCGGGGTCGGTATGCTAGCATAGCCGCCCCGCTAATCACTCATTCCTGCGACGTGAAGCGTTCTCAGGATGACCATGAATTGTTCGAGAGTTCTGTCGATGACCAATCCTGCCCTGATTGATGAACTGAAGACCCTGGTCGAGCCTGGCAAGGTCCTGACCGATGCCGACTCCCTGAACGCGTACGGCAAGGATTGGACCAAGCACTTCGCCCCGGCGCCGAGCGCCATCGTGTTTCCCAAGACCATCGAGCAAGTGCAGGCCATCGTCCGCTGGGCCAACGAACATAAAGTGGCGCTGGTGCCGTCGGGTGGGCGCACCGGACTTTCCGCCGCTGCCGTCGCCGCCAATGGCGAAGTGGTCGTGTCGTTCGACTACATGAACCAGATTCTCGACATCAACCTCACCGACCGCACCGCCGTGTGCCAGCCGGGCGTGGTCACCGAGCAACTGCAGAACGCGGCCGAAGAACATCACCTGTACTACCCGGTGGACTTCGCTTCCGCCGGTTCCAGCCAGATTGGCGGCAATATCGGTACCAATGCCGGCGGGATCAAGGTCATTCGCTACGGCATGACCCGCAACTGGGTGGCGGGCATGAAAGTGGTCACTGGCAAGGGCGATGTGCTGGAACTCAACAAGGACCTGATCAAGAACGCCACCGGTTATGACCTGCGCCAGTTGTTCATCGGCGCCGAAGGCACCCTCGGCTTTGTGGTCGAAGCCACCATGCGTCTGGATCGTGCACCGAAAAACCTCACCGCGATGGTCCTCGGCACCGCCGATTTCGACTCGATCATGCCGGTGCTCCACGCCTTCCAGGGCAAACTCGACCTGACCGCATTCGAATTCTTCTCCGACAAGGCATTGGCCAAGGTCATGGGCCGTGGCGATGTCCCGGCACCGTTCGAGACCGACTGCCCGTTCTACGCCTTGCTGGAATTCGAGGCGACCACCGAAGAAGTGGCCAACAGCGCCCTTGAAACCTTCGAACATTGCGTGGAGCAGGGCTGGGTGCTGGACGGTGTGATGAGCCAGAGCGAAACCCAGTTGCAGAACCTGTGGAAGTTGCGCGAGTACATCTCCGAAACCATCTCCCACTGGACGCCGTACAAGAACGACATCTCGGTCACCGTGTCGAAAGTCCCGGCGTTCCTGCGGGAAATCGACGCGATCGTCGGCAAACACTACCCGGATTTCGAAATCGTCTGGTTCGGCCATATCGGCGACGGCAACCTGCACCTGAACATCCTCAAGCCGGACAACCTGAGCAAGGACGAGTTTTTCGCCAAGTGCGCCACCGTCAACAAGTGGGTGTTCGAAACCGTCGAGAAGTACAACGGTTCGA
Organism: Pseudomonas kribbensis; assembly: GCF_003352185.1. Classification (GTDB taxonomy): domain Bacteria; phylum Pseudomonadota; class Gammaproteobacteria; order Pseudomonadales; family Pseudomonadaceae; genus Aquipseudomonas; species Aquipseudomonas kribbensis. The sequence goes on along the minus strand of NZ_CP029608.1, from coordinate 5,977,614 downwards.
TCTCCGCCGAACACGGCGTGGGCATGACCAAGCGCGACTACTTGACCTACAGCCGCTCGCCGGTGGAAATCGAATACATGAAAGCGGTCAAGGCGGTGTTCGACCCGAACGGCATCATGAACCCGGGCAAGATCTTCGCGGTTTGATTGGCAATCCCTGATGAATCAATGAAGGCAGGAGTCGGTAATGAGCTATCAGCACCAGTATGTCGACGGTACGCGGATTCATTTTCCGCTGGGGAAAGTGGTGTGCATCGGCCGTAATTACGCCGAGCACGCCAAGGAACTGGACAACCCGGTCCCTACCGAGCCGCTGCTGTTCATCAAGCCGGGCAGTTGCGTGGTGCCGCTGGAAGGCGGTTTCAGCATTCCGACCGAGCGCGGCTCCGTGCATTACGAAGCGGAAATCGCCGTGTTGATCGGCAAGCCTTTGTCGACCAAACCGAGCCGTGAAGAGGTGCTGGACGCCATCTCCGGTTTCGCCCCGGCGCTGGACCTGACCCTGCGCGACAAGCAGGCCGAACTCAAGTCCAAGGGCCTGCCGTGGGAAATCGCCAAGTCGTTCGACGGCGCGGCGGTAATTGCCCCGTTCGTGGCTGGCAGCACTTTTGCCGACCTGACCGACATCGGCATCCGCCTGACCATCAATGGCGAAGTGCGCCAGGACGGCAACAGCAGCGCGATGCTCAACCCGATCGTGCCGATGATCCAGCACATGGCCGGCTGCTTCTCGCTGCAGGCCGGTGACGTGATCCTGACCGGCACGCCGGTGGGCGTGGGCCCGCTGAACGTTGGCGATGACATCGTGCTGGAACTGCCGGGCGCCAGTCGCTTCACCAGCAGCGTGCGCTGACTGCAACACTGAAATACCTTTGTGGGAGCCAGCCTGCTGGCGATGACGGACCGTCAGTTGATGTTTCATTCGACTGATGCACCGCCATCGCCAGCAAGCTCGCTCCCACATTTGTTTTTGTGGTGCCGTCCGCAAAGGCATAAGGCAATCCGGCCATTTGCCGTTTTTTTCACATCTTGTCCGGATAATTCCGGTCATCCTGGCGTCTGAGCCGGCCTCTTTGTGCTATTACCCATAGCCTGAATTTTCGGAACGCGTCCTCTGATGTCATCTCAAACTCAGCTCAACCCTGCCCGTCGTTCACGTTTCGCCCTGCGCTGGTATTACTGGCTGTTGCTGGTGGTCGCTGTCGCGTACGGTCTGGCGCATGCCATGCATTGGGATGACCGCGGCCTGCTCTGGGTGCGCGAGCGCTTTGAAAGCCCCACCGAGCGCAAGGAAAGTGTCTGGCTGCCGGACTATCGGGTGGTGATCGACGCCAAACTGCTGCCGGGCATGGAAAAGGACGAGGCCTCGGACCTGTCCTACGACCCGCAGACCAAGACCTTGTTTTCGGTGATGGGCAAGAATCCGTTCCTGGTCGAGCTGACCTTGCAGGGCGACGTGCTGCGCAAGATGCCGCTGGTGGGCTGGATCAACCCGGAAGGCGTGACGGTCATGGGCAACGGCTTGCTGGCCATCGTCGACGAGCGTGAGCACATGCTGTCGATCGTCAAGGTCGATGCCGATACCCGCGAGCTGAAGCGCGACGATTTCCCGAAATACGACCTCGGCCCGTCGAAAAACCAGAACAAGGCCTTCGAAGCCATCACCTGGGACGCCCGCAATCAACAGTTGTTGCTGGGCGAAGAGCGTCCACCGGCGCTGTTCACCTGGAAAAGCGACGGCAGCCAGACCCTCACCGGCGACAAGCAGAAACTGCCGAACGACGATCTGGACATCCGCAACCTCTCGGCGCTGGCGATTGACCCGCGTACCGGCCATACCCTGGTGCTGTCCGCCGACTCGCACCTGCTACTGGAACTGGACGAGAAGGGCGAGCAAGTCAGCTTCATGACCCTGCTCGGCGGTTTCAACGGTCTGAAGAACACCATTCCCCGCGCCGAAGGCGTGACCATGGACGAGCAGGGCACGCTGTACATGGTCAGCGAGCCGAACCTGTTCTACCGCTTCGAAAAGCAGAAATAACCAGCCCGCCGCCGCAAGGTTGTCGTTCCGGGCAAGTGGCCTTTAAGCTTCGATTCAGACAGGCGTGATATTTCATCCGCCTGTTTTGATCCCGAGCCCTGTCCGCATGCGTCGATTTGCCCGTCCCAAGCCACTTCTGATCATCCTTTCGGTGATTGCCCTGATCGTACTGATTGCGATCGGCCAATACCTGCGTCTGTTCGAGCGCGCCTGGTTCAACCTGCAAAGTCACTGGCAGCCCCACAGCATTGAAGCGATCAATCTGGATCAGTACCGCGTGGACATCGAGGCCCGGACTATTGAGGGGTTGAACGACGATGTCTCCGCGCTGACCTTCGATCCGGTGCGCAAGAGCCTGTTCACCGTCACCAACAAGAATGCCGAGCTGATCGAGCTGTCGCTGGAGGGCCGGATCCTGCGCCGTGTCGCACTGATCGGCTTCGGCGATGCGGAGGCGGTGGAGTTCATCAGCGCCGACACTTACGTGATCACCGACGAGCGCCAGCAGCGCCTGATCAAGATCCACCTGGAGCACGACACCACGTTCCTCGACGCAGCGGACGCCGAGCAGATGACACTCGGCGTGCACATGAGCGGCAACAAGGGTTTCGAAGGTCTGGCTTACGATTCAGTGGGCAAGCGCCTGTTCGTGGCCAAGGAGCGCGATCCGATGCTGATCTACGAAGTGCACGGCTTTCCGCACTTCAACCCGGAAAAGTCCTACGCGGTGCATGTGATCAACAACCCCAAGCGCGATGCCGGGATGTTCGTGCGCGATCTGTCGAGCCTGCAATACGACGAGCGCAGCGGCCATCTGCTGGCGCTGTCGGACGAGTCGCGGCTGATTCTGGAGCTGGATGTGGACGGGCGCCCGTTGAGCACGATGTCGTTGAACGGTGGCCGGCAAGGATTGAAGAAAACTGTGCCGCAGGCGGAAGGCATCGCGATGGATGACGACGGGACGTTGTATCTGGTGAGCGAGCCGAATCTGTTTTACGTCTTCAGAAAGCCTGCGCAGAATTAACCAACACCCCAAAACCACTGTGGGAGCCAGCCTGCTGGCGATGAGGGAATGTCAGACGACGGCTACGCAGACTGATATACCGCTATCGCCAGCAGGCTGGCTCCCACAGGTCTTACTTCTACCCGCGAATTGCAGGCAGCCTGAGATTACTCGGCCTTCAGGGTCTTCACGCCTTCACTCGTACCCAGCAACAGCAGATCCGCCGGACGCGCCGCGAACAGGCCGTTGGTGACCACGCCGACGATCGCATTGATCTGCGCTTCCAGCTCCACCGGGTTGGTGATCTGCAGGTTGTGCACGTCGAGGATGATGTTGCCGTTGTCGGTCAGCACGCCTTCACGGTAGACCGGGTCGCCGCCCAGCTTCACCAGTTGGCGGGCGACGTGGCTGCGAGCCATCGGAATCACTTCCACCGGCAGCGGGAACGCGCCGAGCACCGGCACCAGTTTGCTGCCGTCGGCGATGCAGATAAAGGTCTTGGCCACGGCCGCGACGATTTTCTCGCGGGTCAGGGCTGCGCCGCCGCCCTTGATCAGGTTCAGGTGCTCGTCGCTTTCGTCGGCGCCGTCGATGTAGAACTCCAGGTCGCTGACCGTGTTCAGTTCGTACACCGGAATCCCGTGGCCCTTGAGGCGCGCGGCGGTGGCTTCGGAACTGGCGACCGCGCCATCGAACGCACCCTTGTGCTGGGCGAGGGCGTCGATGAAGCAGTTGGCGGTGGAGCCGGTGCCGACGCCGATGATGCTCTTGTCGTCGAGTTTCGGAAGGATGAAGTCGACGGCGGCCTGGGCCACGGCCTGTTTGAGTTGATCCTGGGTCATGCGGGCTCCGGAAGCGGGCAAGGTAAGAACGGAAAGGCCGGCATTATAGCCGCAAGCCGGGCTAAAACCTCTGCAATCGTGTGGTCGTCCGGCCGAAAGCCGGGTTAGACTCGTTGGTCCCGCCCAATCGCCAGTGATGCTTTCCGATGCTCGAACAGTACGTCAAGAAGATCCTCACCTCGCGCGTTTATGACGTTGCCGTAGAAACCCCGCTGCAGAACGCTCGCCAGCTCTCCGAGCGGCTGGGCAACGACATCTGGCTCAAGCGCGAAGACTTGCAGCCGGTGTTCTCGTTCAAGATTCGCGGCGCCTACAACAAGCTGACCCAGTTGAGCGACGAAGAACGTGCCCGTGGCGTGGTCACCGCGTCGGCGGGCAACCATGCGCAGGGCCTGGCCCTGGCGGCGAAAGTGCTGGGCGTGAAAGCGACCATCGTGATGCCCAAGACCACCCCGGAGATCAAGGTCGAAGGCGTGCGTTCCCGTGGCGGCAAAGTGGTGCTGCACGGGGATTCGTTCCCGGAAGCCCTGGCCTACTCGCTGAAACTGGTCGATGAAAAAGGCTACGTCTACATCCACCCGTACGACGATCCGCACACCATTGCCGGGCAGGGCACCGTGGCGATGGAAATCCTGCGCCAGCACCCGCAGCCACTGGACGCGATCTTCGTGCCGGTGGGCGGCGGCGGCCTGATCGCCGGCATCGCGGCTTACGTGAAATACCTGCGGCCGGACATCAAGGTCATCGGCGTCGAGCCCGACGACTCCAACTGCCTGCAGGCAGCGATGGCGGCGGGCGAACGCGTGGTGCTGCCGACCGTGGGCATCTTCGCCGACGGCGTAGCGGTGGCGCAGATCGGCCAGCACACGTTCGATATCTGCAAGGATTACGTCGATGAAGTGATCACCGTCAGCACCGACGAAATCTGCGCAGCGATCAAGGACATCTACGACGATACCCGTTCGATCACCGAACCGGCCGGCGCCCTGGGCGTGGCCGGGATCAAGAAGTACGTCGAACAGCGCGGCGTCAGCGGCAAGACTTTCGTCGCCATCGATTCCGGCGCCAACGTCAACTTCGACCGCTTGCGCCACGTTGCCGAGCGCGCCGAGCTGGGCGAGGGCCGCGAAGCGATCATCGCCGTGACCATTCCGGAGCAGGCCGGCAGCTTCAAGGCGTTCTGCGAAGCCATCGGCAAGCGCCAGATCACCGAATTCAACTACCGCTACAACACCGGCAGCGAAGCGCACATCTTCGTCGGCGTGCAGACTCACCCGGAAAACGACCCTCGCAGCGCACTGCTGGCGAGCCTGACCGAGCAGGGGTTCCCGGTGCTCGACCTCACCGACAACGAACTGGCCAAGCTGCATATCCGCCACATGGTCGGCGGACGTGCGGCGCAGGTGGTCGACGAAGTGGTGCTGCGCTTCGAGTTCCCGGAGCGTCCGGGCGCGCTGTTCAACTTCCTCAACAAGCTCGGCGGGCGCTGGAACATCTCGATGTTCCACTACCGCAACCACGGCGCGGCGGACGGTCGTGTGGTCGCCGGCCTGCAGGTGCCTCACGACGAGCGACATCTGGTTCCCGCAGCACTGGCGGAAATCGGCTACCCGTACTGGGACGAAAGCGACAACCCGGCCTATCAGCTGTTTCTTGGCTGAGCGGCTACGCTGATGGGCAGGCCATAAGGAAATTCGACAATGGAAACGTTAACTGCCCTGAAAACGGCGCACATGGTCGCCACCGTGGTTTTGCTGGCGAGTGCGCTGGGGCTGGGCGTCTGGGTTTTACTGGCCCGGCGCAAGGGTGATGTGACGGCGGGCAGCCGCACCTTGCAGCGGCCGCGGGTGTTCGTCTGGCTGCTGATGGGCCTGGCGTTGCTGAGCATGCCGTTCACTGGCTGGTGGATGGTACATCTGGTGGGCTGGCCGCTGGGGCAGACGTGGATTCTGGCCTCCAGCGTGCTGTACACCGTGGCGGCGCTGGCGTGGTTCTGGCTGCTGGTGCGCTTGAACCGCTTGCGCAAGACGCCGGGCGGCGTCGGCCGGTTCAGCTTTGCCCTGGCGCTGTTCAGTTTTGTCTGCTTTGTCGCGATTGCCGGATTGATGGGCGCCAAGCCGGTTTAAGGCCCGGCGCCCGATCTCGAGATCAATCGCGCAGCGAGATGACCGGCCAGCCACGCTTCTCGGCTTCAGCGCGCAGATTCGGATCCGGATCAACAGCGACCGGATTCACCACCTGCTCCAGCAGCGGCAAGTCGTTCATCGAGTCACTGTAGAAATAGCTGTCTTCCAGCGAATGCCCGGTCTCTTCCAGCCAGCGATTCAGGCGCGTCACCTTGCCTTCGCGGAAGCACGGCACGTCGGTGCTGCGCCCGGTGTAGCGGCCGTCCTGCATCTCGCACTCGGTGGCGATCAGGGTTTCAACGCCCAGGCGCACGGCAATCGGTGCGGTGACGAAACGGTTGGTGGCGGTGATGATCACCAGTTTGTCGCCGGCGTCGCGGTGCTTTTTCAGCAGTTCGACGGCTTTTGGCAGCATCAATGGCTCGATGCAGTCGCGCATGAAGTCGCTGTGCCATTGCTCGAGCACGGCCATGTCGGTGCGGCCGAGGATTTCCAGGCAGAAGTTCAGGTACGCGGCGTTATCCAGTTTGCCCGCCAGGTAATCCTGGTAGAACTCGTCGTTGCGCGCCTTGTAGGCGATCGGGTCGAGGAAGCCGCGTTCGCACAGATAGTCGCCCCAGGCGTGATCGCTGTCGCCGCCCAGAAGGGTGTTGTCCAAATCGAATAAAGCCAGGCGCATTGCAGTTACCCGCTGAAAAGTCAGTAAAAAGGCCACAAGAATACGGTCTTTTCACAAGAGTGCACATAAGCTCGGAACCTTCGTTGCCGCCTTCACAAGCTTTGTGGAACAATGCGGCGACATGCGTTTGCGAGGTTGTTGCCGTGATCGACCCCGATGGTTTCCGTCCTAATGTCGGGATCATTCTGACGAATGACGCCGGACAGGTGCTATGGGCTCGCCGTATCAATCAAGATGCCTGGCAGTTTCCACAGGGAGGAATCAATCCCGAGGAGACGCCGGAAGACGCCTTGTACCGCGAGTTGAACGAAGAAGTGGGCCTGGAACGCGAAGATGTTGAAATTCTCGCCTGTACCCGGGGCTGGTTGCGCTATCGTTTGCCGCAACGTCTGGTGCGAACCCACAGCCAACCGCTGTGCATCGGCCAGAAACAGAAGTGGTTTCTCCTGCGCCTGATCTCCAACGAGCAGCGGGTGCGGATGGATTTGACCGGTAAACCGGAGTTCGATGGCTGGCGCTGGGTCAGCTATTGGTATCCGCTGGGCCAGGTGGTGACATTCAAGCGCGAGGTGTATCGCCGCGCTCTCAAAGAGCTTGCCCCGCGCCTTTTAGCGCGCGACTGACGACGGAGTTCGACCCCGAGCCATGCTCAATACGCTGCGCAAGATCGTCCAGGAAGTTAACTCCGCCAAGGATCTCAAGGCGGCGTTGGGGATTATTGTGTTGCGCGTCAAAGAGGCCATGGGCAGCCAGGTCTGCTCGGTCTATCTGCTTGATCCCGAGACCAACCGCTTCGTCCTGATGGCCACCGAGGGCTTGAACAAGCGCTCGATCGGCAAGGTCAGCATGGCACCCAACGAAGGTCTGGTCGGCCTGGTCGGCACGCGTGAAGAACCCCTGAACCTCGAAAACGCCGCGGATCACCCGCGCTACCGCTACTTCGCCGAAACGGGCGAGGAGCGCTACGCCTCGTTCCTCGGGGCGCCGATCATTCACCACCGCCGCGTCGTCGGCGTGTTGGTCATCCAGCAGAAAGAACGCCGCCAGTTCGATGAAGGTGAAGAAGCCTTCCTCGTGACCATGAGCGCGCAGCTCGCCGGCGTAATCGCCCACGCCGAGGCCACCGGGTCGATCCGTGGTCTGGGCCGTCAGGGCAAGGGCATCCAGGAAGCCAAGTTCGTCGGTGTTCCGGGCTCGCCGGGTGCGGCGGTCGGTACGGCGGTGGTCATGTTGCCGCCAGCGGACCTCGATGTCGTGCCGGACAAGACTGTCGACGACATCGATGCCGAAATAAAACTGTTCAAGAAGGCGCTTGAAGGCGTGCGCGCCGACATGCGCAACCTGTCGACCAAACTGGCCACCCAGTTGCGCCCCGAAGAACGCGCGTTGTTCGACGTGTACCAGATGATGCTCGACGACGCGTCCCTTGGTAACGAAGTCAAAACCGTGATCAAGACGGGTCAGTGGGCTCAGGGCGCGCTGCGTCAGGTGGTGACCGACCACGTCAACCGTTTCGAATTGATGGACGATGAATACCTGCGTGAGCGGGCGTCGGATGTGCGTGACCTCGGTCGCCGTCTGCTGGCCTACCTGCAGGAAGACCGCACGACCAACATGGTTTTCCCCGACAACACCATTCTGGTCAGTGAAGAGCTGACCGCCACCCAGCTCGGTGAAGTGCCGGAAGGCAAGCTGGTGGGGCTGGTCTCGGTACTGGGTTCGGGTAACTCCCACGTCGCGATCCTGGCCCGGGCCATGGGTATTCCGACGGTGATGGGTGTGGTCGACTTGCCGTACGCCAAGGTCGATGGCATCCCGATGATCGTCGACGGGATCAAGGGCGAAATCTACACCAACCCGAGCGAAGTGCTGATCAAGCAATTCGCCGACGTGGTGGAAGAAGAGAAACAACTGGCGCTGGGCCTCGATACCCTGCGCGACTTGCCGTGCGTGACCCTCGACGGTCACCGCATGCCGCTGTGGGTCAACACCGGCCTGCTGGCGGACGTGGCGCGGGCGCAGAAGCGTGGTGCCGAAGGTGTCGGTCTGTACCGCACCGAAGTGCCGTTCATGATCAACCAGCGCTTCCCGAGCGAGAAGGAACAGCTGGCGATCTACCGCGAGCAGCTCGCCGCGTTTCACCCGCAACCGGTGACCATGCGTACGCTGGACATCGGCGGTGACAAGGCGCTGTCGTACTTCCCGATCAAGGAAGACAACCCGTTCCTTGGCTGGCGCGGGATCCGCGTCACCCTCGACCACCCGGAAATCTTCCTGGTGCAGACCCGTGCGATGCTCAAGGCCAGCGAAGGCCTGAACAACCTGCGGATCCTGTTGCCGATGATCTCCGGCATCCACGAGCTCGAAGAAGCGCTGCACCTGATCCACCGGGCCTGGGGCGAAGTGCGCGACGAAGGCACCGATGTGCCGATGCCGCCGGTGGGCGTGATGATCGAGATTCCGGCGGCGGTCTACCAGACCAGAGAGTTGGCGCGGATGGTGGACTTCCTGTCGGTGGGTTCCAACGACCTCACCCAGTATCTGCTGGCCGTGGACCGCAACAACCCGCGCGTGGCCGACCTCTACGACTATCTGCACCCGGCGGTGCTGCAAGCCTTGCAGATCGTCGTGCGCGACGCCCATGCCGAAGGCAAGCCGGTGAGCATCTGCGGCGAGATGGCCGGTGATCCGGCGGCAGCGGTGCTGTTGATGGCGATGGGCTTCGACAGCCTGTCCATGAACGCCACCAACTTGCCGAAGGTGAAGTGGATGCTGCGTCAGATCAATCTGAGCAAGGCGAAGGATCTGCTGGCGGAACTGATGACCATCGACAACCCGCAAGTTATCCACAGCTCGCTGCAACTGGCGCTGAAGAGTCTCGGGCTGTCGCGGATGGTCAAACCGCTCTGAACAGAAGATCGCAGCCTTCGGGCTGCGATCTTCAGAGATTGATCTCCACTTCCCCCAGATGCCCACCGTACGGCCCGAAACTGCGCTCCACCATCCGCCGCGTTCCGTCCGCCTGCACGATCAGCGCCGTACTCGCCCGGGTCCCGTAACTCTGGCTGGCAATAAACACACTCGACAGCAACGACTCGGTCGCCAGCCCCACGCCGGTATCCGGCAGCTCGGCGAAAGGTGCCGTCTGCGCATCCCCCAGCAGCGCGAGCAATTGCTTGGGTTGCGGATCATCCAGCACCGCACTCAATGCCGCCTTGGCCTTGAGCAGTTTCGGCCACGGCGTATCCAGCGCCGCGTTTGAAAGTCCATAAATGCCCGGCTGCAACATCACCGGTTCCGAAGAACGCGCGTTGAAATGCCACAGCTCGTTGGCATTGCCCAGCAGCAGATTGAACCCGGCATATTCCGGCGAGCGGGCGACAACGTCGGACAAATAGTCATCGATGGACAGGTTCCCGGTCAGAAATCCCGCCACCAGTTCACCCCGGGAGCGCCGGGCCGGTGGTTGATGCGGATCGCGGATGTTGGTCAGCGCGGCAAAACGGCCGTTGGCGCCGAGGCCGAGCCAGGTGCCGCCGGCCTCCAGATCCCGTCCGGCATGGACGTGCGGCGACTCGGGCCACTGGGCCAGCGGCAGACTGGGCCGGGCGTAGAACTCGTCACGGTTGGCCGCGACGATCAGCGGCTGGGCATGCCCCGGCCGCCAGGCGAAAACGATCAGGCACATAAGGTGGTCCTTGTGTGTTTTTTGCCCACTCTACGCAGACATCGTCCGTGCATCCATCGCCAGTGGAGCCGAAGGCCATGCATCCGTTACCATGCCGCTCCGGTTTTGGGATGCGCCTCTGGAGGCAGTCATGGAATTTCTGCTCTATCTGGCGCTGGGTGCCTGTGCAGGCGTACTGGCGGGGCTGTTCGGGGTTGGCGGCGGGATCATCATCGTCCCGGTGCTGGTGTTCAGTTTCACCTTGCAGGGTTTCGATCCGTCGATCCTGACCCACCTGGCTGTCGGCACGTCGCTGGCGACGATCATCTTCACCTCGGTCAACGCCGTGCGTGAACATCATCGACGCGGGGCGGTGCGCTGGCCGATTTTCGCCTGGATGACCGTCGGGATCCTGCTGGGTGCCGGTTTCGGCGCGCTGACCGCTGAAGCGATCTCCGGGCCCAACCTGCAGAAGATCATCGGTGTGTTCGCCCTGGTGATCGCGGCGCAGCTGGCGCTGGACGTCAAACCCAAGGCCAGCCGAACGGTGCCCGGTAAACTCGGTCTGACCGTGGCCGGCAGTGTGATCGGCTGGGCGTCGGCGATTTTCGGCATTGGCGGCGGCTCGCTGACCGTGCCGTTCCTGACCTGGCGCAGCGTGCCGATGCAGCAGGCCGTGGCGACTTCGTCGGCCTGTGGCCTGCCGATCGCCTTGGCAAGTGCAATAAGTTTCATGATTCTGGGCTGGCATGATCCGTTGCTGCCGGCCCATAGTCTCGGGTTTGTGTATTTGCCGGCGCTGCTGGGCATTGCGCTGACCAGCATGGTGTTCGCCCGGATCGGCGCGCGGCTGGCGCACAAGTTGTCGCCGAAGTTGCTGAAACGGCTGTTCGCCGCTTTGCTGTTCTGCGTGGGGCTGAGCTTTCTGTTCTGAGGCGTCTGTTCCGAGCAGGCCACAATCCTGGCTTAATCCTGAGGTGGCAGCGTCGCCCGGGAATTTTGAAGATTTGAACTCTAACGAGGAGTCGCAATGCTGCCTTACCCGCAGATCGACCCGGTGGCCTTGGCCATCGGTCCGCTGAAAATCCATTGGTACGGCCTGATGTATCTGGTCGGCATCGGCGGTGCGTGGCTGCTGGCGTCGCGCCGGCTCAACCGTTTCGACCCGACCTGGACCAAGGAGAAACTCTCCGACCTGGTGTTCTGGCTGTCGATGGGGGTGATTGTCGGCGGGCGGCTGGGCTATGTGCTGTTCTACGATCTGAGCGCCTACATCGCCAACCCGACGCTGATTTTCGAAGTGTGGAAGGGCGGCATGTCGTTCCACGGCGGCTTCATCGGCGTGATGCTGGCGGCGTTGTGGTTCGGCAAGCGTAACGGCAAGTCGTTCTTCCAGCTGATGGACTTCGTCGCACCGATGGTGCCGATCGGTCTGGGCGCCGGGCGTATCGGCAACTTCATCAACGCCGAGCTGTGGGGCAAGGCCACCGACGTGCCGTGGGCCATGGTGTTCCCGCCGTTCAGCGACCCGGCGCAACTGCCGCGTCACCCGTCGCAGCTGTATCAGTTCGCGCTCGAAGGCGTGGCACTGTTCCTGATCCTCTGGCTGTTCTCGCGCAAGCCGCGTCCAACCATGGCGGTCTCGGGCATGTTCGCTCTGTTCTATGGCATCTTCCGTTTCATCGTCGAATTCGTCCGCGTGCCGGACGCGCAACTGGGCTACCTGGCCTGGAACTGGCTGACCATGGGTCAGATCCTCTGCGTACCGATGATCATCGGCGGGCTGTTCCTGATCTGGCTGGCCTACCGCCGTGCCCCGTCGGCGCCGGTTGCACCGACAGCTTAAATATTCGAACCCCGGCGCAGTTGGCCGGGGCTCAAGGACACAGGTAACTCATGAAGCAATATCTCGATCTGGTGTCGCACGTCATCAACAACGGCACCAAACAGGCCAACCGTACCGGCGTGAACACCATCAGCTTTCCGGGCGCCATGCTGCGCTTCGATCTGCAGGAAGGTTTCCCGGCGATCACCACCCGCAAGATGGCCTTCAAATCGGCCATCGGCGAGATGTGCGGCTTTCTGCGTGGCGTGAACAACGCCGCCGAATTCCGTGCGCTGGGCTGCAAGGTCTGGGATCAGAACGCCAACGAAAACGCCCAGTGGCTGGCCAACCCGTTCCGTCAGGGCGAAGACGACCTCGGCGAAATCTACGGTGTGCAATGGCGCAAATGGCCGGCGTACAAGCAGATCCCGCTGAGCAACACCGCCGCCATCGAACAAACCCTGAGCAACGGCTACAAGCAGATTGCCCAGGGCGAAGAAGACGGCCAGGCCTACGTGGTGTTGTACAAAGCCATCGATCAGGTGCGCCAGTGCGTCGACACGATCATCAAGGACCCGGGCAGCCGCCGCATACTGTTCCACGGCTGGAACTGCGCCCAGCTCGATGAAATGGCCCTGCCGCCGTGCCATCTGCTGTACCAGTTCCACCCGAATGTCGAGACCAAAGAGATTTCTCTGACCCTCTACATCCGCTCCAACGACCTGGGTCTGGGCACGCCGTTCAACCTCACCGAAGGCGCCGCGCTGCTGAGCCTGATCGGTCGCCTGACCGGCTACACGCCGCGCTGGTTCACCTATTTCATCGGTGACGCCCACGTCTACGAAAACCACCTCGACATGCTCAACGAACAGCTCAAGCGCGAGCCGTTCGCCATGCCGAAGCTGAAGATTTCGGATCGTGTGCCGGAGTTCGCCAAGACCGGTGTGTACCAGCCGGAATGGCTGGAGCTGGTGGAACCGGGCGACTTCTCGCTGGAAGGCTACGAGCACCATGCGCCGATGACTGCGCCGATGGCGGTCTGACAGGCATCAAGCAATACCCCTGTGGGAGCTAGCCTGCTAGCGATAGCGGACTTTCAGTCAACTTCACTGTTGAATCTGATGGCCCTATCGCTAGCAGGCTAGCTCCCACAGTGTTTTGGGGTGGTCTCAATGGCCGTGGCTGCGGCCTACATGGGAATGTTCGATTTCGGTTGCGACAACCCCGCCACTCACTTCCAGCCGCTGCAAGATCCCGCATTGATCCGCCTCCGGCCCTTCGCCACAACGCTGGCGCAGGTCGAGCAGTTGCGTCTGCAACGCCAGCAACCCGTCGATCCGCGCCTTGACGTGCTGGATGTGCTCGTCGATCAGCGCATTCACGCTTTCGCACTGATCCTGCGGGCTGTCGCGCAAGGCGAGCAGGCTGCGGATTTCTTCGAGGGTCATGTCGAGGGTGCGGCAGTTGCGGATGAAGGTCAGGCGCTCGGCGTGGGCCTGGGTGTAGACGCGGTAGTTGCCGTCGCTGCGGGCCGGCTCCGGCAGCAGGTTTTCGCGCTCGTAGTAGCGGATGGTTTCCACGGCGCAATCGGTCTGTTTCGCCAGTTCTCCGATCTTCATGACGGCAATCTCCAAAAGGGTGCTTGACCCTATAGTGGCTACAGGGTCTTTACTTGGCAACAGGCACCTTCATGGACGCGACCAATGAGCGATTCCCAGCACACCCACAAATCCCACGCGGGACACGACCACAGCCACAAATTGCAGCCTGTGCATAAACACGACCACGGCGCTGATTCCTGCTGTGCATCAAAAGCCGCAGCCCCGTCGCTGATTCAACTGAGCGAGGCGAAAAGCGCCGACGCCCGGTTGAGCAGTTTCCGCATCGAAGCGATGGACTGTCCGACCGAGCAGACGCTGATCCAGAACAAGCTCGGCAAACTGGCCGGGATCCAGCAGCTGGAGTTCAACCTGATCAATCGCGTGCTCGGCGTGACCCACAATCTGTCGGACACCGCGCCGATCATCGACGCGATCAAATCCCTCGGCATGCAGGCCGAGCCGCTGGAGGCGGGCGTTGATGCCCCGGCCGCCGTCCCGGTGAAAAAACACTGGTGGCCGCTGGCGCTGTCCGGCGTCGGTGCACTCGCTGCCGAAGTGATCCACTTCACCAGCGCTGCCCCGACCTGGGTGGTGGCGATCATCGCGCTGATCTCGATCCTCAGCGGCGGCCTCACCACCTACAAGAAGGGCTGGATCGCCCTGAAGAACCGCAACCTCAACATCAACGCCCTGATGAGCATCGCCGTGACCGGTGCGGTGTTGATCGGCCAGTGGCCGGAAGCGGCGATGGTGATGTTCCTGTTCACCGTGGCCGAGCTGATCGAAGCGCGCTCGCTGGATCGCGCACGCAACGCCATCAGCGGTTTGATGCAGATGACGCCGGAGCAGGCGACTGTGTTGCAGGCGGACGGCAAATGGGTCGAACTTGATGTGAAAAGCATCGATCTCGGCGCCCGGGTGCGGGTGAAACCCGGCGAGCGCATCGCGCTGGACGGTGAAGTCGTCAGCGGCAGTTCGACTATCGATCAGGCGCCGATTACCGGCGAAAGCCTGCCGGTGGAAAAAACCATTGGTGACAAAGTGTTCGCCGGCACCATCAACCAGGCCGGCTCGCTGGAATACACAGTGACCGCAGCGGCAAACAATTCCACTCTGGCGCGAATTATCCACGCCGTGGAACAGGCGCAAGGCGCGCGGGCACCGACCCAGCGCTTCGTCGATCAGTTCTCGAAAATCTACACCCCGGTGGTCTTCGTTCTGGCCCTGGCCGTGGCGATCATCCCGCCGTTGTTCATGGGCGCCGTGTGGTTCGACTGGATCTACCGCGCGCTGGTGCTGCTGGTGGTTGCGTGCCCGTGCGCACTGGTGATTTCCACCCCGGTGACCATCGTCAGCGGCCTCGCCGCAGCGGCGCGCAAAGGCATTCTGGTCAAGGGCGGCGTGTACCTGGAGGGCGGTTTCAAGCTCGACTATCTGGCCCTCGACAAGACCGGCACCATCACCCACGGCAAACCGGTGCAGACCGACTACCTGTCCCTCGACCCGACCGCCGATGCCACGGCCCCGGCCATTGCCGCCGCGCTGGCCGGGCGTTCCGATCACCCGGTGTCGCTGGCCATCGCCAATGCCGCTGTGGATAAAGGTTTCGCGCCGCTGGTCGTGGATAACTTCGAAGCCCTGGCCGGGCGCGGTGTGAAGGGTGAGGTCAACGGTCAGGCCTACCATTTGGGCAATCACCGACTGGTGGAAGAGCTGGGCCTGTGCTCGCCGCAACTGGAAGAAAAACTGTTCGCGCTGGAGAAACAGGGCAAGTCCGTGGTGTTGCTGCTCGACAGCTCCGGCCCGCTGGCACTGTTCGCCGTGGCCGACACCGTCAAGGAAACCAGCCGCGAGGCGATCCGCCAGTTGCACGATCTGGGCGTGAAAACCCTGATGCTGACCGGCGACAACGTCCACACCGCTCAGGCGATTGCGGCGCAGGTCGGGATCGATCAGGCCAAGGGCGACTTGTTGCCGACCGACAAACTGCAAGCCATCGAGGACCTGTACGCGCAGGGCCGTCGAGTCGGCATGGTCGGCGACGGCATCAACGATGCGCCGGCACTGGCGCGGGCCGAGATCGGTTTTGCGATGGCGGCAGCCGGCACCGATACGGCAATTGAAACTGCCGATGTCGCCCTGATGGACGACGATTTGCGCAAGATTCCGGCGTTCATCAGCCTGTCCCGCAACACGGCCAGCATCCTGAAACAGAACATTGCGTTGGCATTGGTGATCAAGGCTATCTTTCTTGGGGTAACCTTCGCCGGGCTCGCCACCATGTGGATGGCGGTGTTTGCCGACATGGGCGTGAGCCTGCTGGTGGTGTTCAACGGTTTGCGCCTGTTGCGCAAATAGAGGAAGAGGGACGGTTGTGCTGAGTGCCGAGCTGAAAGCGTTTTACATGGTGGCCCGTCTGGGCAGCATTACGCTGGCGGCGAAAAAGCTCGGCCTCAGCCAACCGACCGTAACCACCCAGATCCGCAATCTGGAAAGCCAGTATTCGGTGGAGCTGTTCTACCGTGGTGGCCGACGGCTGAGTGTCAGCGATGAAGGCGCGCGGCTGCTGCCGATGGTCAAGGCGTTGCTGCAGCAGGAGGCCGACATCGAGTTCTTCCTGCGCAACAGCGGCCAGGTTCAGGGCACGCTGCGCATCGCCGCCACGGCGCCGTATTACATCCTCGATCTGGTGAAGACCTTCCGCGAGCGCTTGCCGCAGGTGGAAGTGTCGGTGGAAATCGGCAATTCACAGCAAGTGCTGGAAGCGCTGGAGGACTACCGGGTGGATGTCGCGGCGTCATCGCAATTGCTCGACGATGCGCGGCTGATCCGCCGGGTGCTCGGCAGCGATCCGCTGGTGCTGGCGGTGCATCGCAATCATCCGCTGGCGGCGCACGACCATGTCACGCTGAACGCGCTGGCCGGGCATACCCTGTTGATGCGCGAGCCGGGCTCGACCACCCGTCGCCTGACCGAAGACTTGCTGGCCGGTGCCGGGGTCAGTTTCGGGCCGTTGCTGGAGATCGGCAGCCGCGAATCGATCCGCGAAGCGGTGCTGCGCAACATCGGCATCAGCATCATTGCCCGCCAGGAAGTGCCGCACGATCCGCAATTGCGGGTGCTGACCCTCGAAAATGCGCCGCAGATCCCCGAATACCTCTACTGCCTCAAGGAACGCAAGAACGCCCGCTTGCCGGCAGCGTTTCTCGGGCTGGCGCAGGAAATGTCTCCGGCGTGATCAACCAAAATCCCTGAATACCACTATCGGTCGTTTTTGCCTCGTTGCCATATGACCGACGCATTACAACTCTAGGATTCGTCTCATCTGCTTGATGAGGCCTGTCCATGAACCCTGCAATCGCAACTGCCCTGACCAACCCCGGCGCTCCGATGAAAGTGCGCGGCGTGCAGAAGCGCTTCGGCGCCTTCACGGCGCTGGATAACGTCTCCCTCGATGTCGCGGCCGGTGAGCTGGTGTGTCTGCTCGGCCCGTCGGGCTGTGGCAAGACCACGTTGCTGCGCTGCATCGCCGGTCTGGAGAAGCAGGACAGCGGCGAGTTGTACCTCGGCGATCGCGATGTTTCCCACCTCGCGCCCCAGGCCCGGGACTACGGGATCCTGTTCCAGTCCTATGCGCTGTTCCCCAATCTGACTGTCGAAGCGAACATTGCCTACGGCCTCGCCGGCAGTGGTCGCGATGAAGTGCGTCGTCGTGTCGGTCAGATGCTGGAACTGGTCGGCCTCAGCGGCAGTGAGAAAAAATACCCGGGCCAGTTGTCCGGCGGCCAGCAGCAACGGGTGGCACTGGCCCGTGCCTTGGCGCCGGCGCCGTCGCTGCTGTTGCTCGACGAACCGATGTCGGCCCTCGACGCCCGGGTCCGCGAGCATCTGTGCACCGAGCTGCGCCAATTGCAGCGCAACCTCGGCATCACCACCCTGATGGTCACCCACAATCAGGACGAGGCCATGCTGATGGCCGACCGCATCGCCGTGATGAACAACGGCAAGGTCGAGCAGTACGCCACCCCGCAGGAAATCTACAACCGCCCGGCCACGCCGTTCGTGGCCGAGTTCGTCGGCCAGGGCAACTGGCTGCCGTTCCAGCGCAGCAGCGATAGCCACGCCAAGGTCGGCGGGATGAACCTGCGTCTGGCCGACGGCAGCGTCCACAGCCCGTCGGGCCGGCTGTTCTGCCGCCCGGAAGCGATCAACGTCAATCCGCTGGTGCACGAAGAAAACCTGTTCCCGGCCAAGGTCCGCGAGATCACTTTCCTCGGCAACCGCTGCCGCATGAGCTTCGAGCTCGATCAATTGCCCGGTCATGCCTTGCTTGCTGAACTGGCGCCGGAAGCCATGCCGCGCCTCGGCGCCCAGCAGATCATGGTCGCCTTGCCACCGCGCAGCCTGCAGGTGTTTGCCTGATGAACAGCAACCTCGCACTGCCGCTACCGCAAAAGCAGGCGCGGCAGGTGTCCGGGGCCGAGGTCGGCGACCGGATCTTCGTCCTCGGCGGCAAACTCCTGCTGCTGGTGCTGCTCGGTGTGGCGGTGCTGTTGCCATTGCTGGCGATCTTCTGGCGCGGCTTCAGCAGCGAAGCCGGGCAGGGCGGTGGCTGGCTGGCGGCGAAGGAGCTGGTGACCAGCGACAATTTCCACTGGTTGCTCGGTAACAGCCTGAAAGTTTCCCTCAGCGTCGCGGCCATCGTCGTACCGCTGGCCTACCTGTTTGCCTACGCCTTGCAGCGCACCTTGATTCCGGCAAAAGGCATCTGGCGCGGGATTTCCCTGCTGCCACTGATGGCGCCATCGATGCTGCCGGGGATTGCGCTGGTCTATCTGTTCGGCAATCAGGGCATGTTGCGCGGGCTGCTGTCGGACAACATCTATGGTTTCTGGGGGATTGTTCTGGGTGAGGTGATCTACACCTTCCCACACGCCTTGATGATTTTGCTGTCAGCCTTGTCGCTGGCGGATGCACGACTGTTCGACGCCGCGTCGAGCATGGGCGCCAGTCCTGCGAAAGCCTTCCGCAGCATCACCTGGCCGGCAACTCGCCAGGCTGTGTTCGCTGCGTTCTGTCTGGTGTTCACCCTGACCATCACCGATTTCGGCGTGCCAGTGGTAGTCGGTGGCGACTACCAAGTGCTGGCGCTGGAAGCCTACAAAGCGGTGGTCGGCCAGCAGCAATTCGGTCGCGGTGCGTTGATCGGCATGGTTCTGCTGCTGCCGGCGCTGTTCAGCTTCGGCGTCGATGCCTGGCTGCGTCGTCGTCACGGCGACTCCATGAGCGGCCGCGCCCAGGTGTTCAAACCGGCGCCGTCGAAGAAGCGCGACGCCTGTTATCTGGCCATCGTCCTGCTGATCAGCGCGGCGTTGCTGCTGGTGTTCGGCATGGCGGTGTTCTCGTCGCTGGTGAAGTTCTGGCCATATAACCTGTCGCTGTCGCTCAATCATTACCAGTTCAACGAAACCGCCGGGGGTGGCTGGCTGGCCTACGGCAACAGTCTGAAGATGGCCCTGGGCACGGCGTTGATCGGCAGCGTGCTGATCTTCACCGGCGCCTACCTGATGGAAAAGACCCGCAGCCAGCGCGGCCTCAATCTGACACTGCGCATGCTCAGTTTCGTACCGATGGCGGTGCCGGGGCTGGTGCTGGGTCTGGGTTATGTCTTCTTCTTCAACCTCACCGGCAACCCGCTGCACGTGCTGTACGGGACCATGACCCTGCTGATCGTCTGCACCATTGCTCACTATCTGACCACTGCGCAGATGACCGCCACCACAGCGTTGCGCCAACTCGACGCCGAATTCGAAGCCGCTGCGCTGTCGCTGAAAGCACCGCTATACCGGCATTACCTGAAGGTCACCGTGCCGATCTGCCTGCCGGCGCTGCTGGACATCGTGCGCTACCTGTTCGTCTCGGCGATGACCACCGTGTCCGCCGCGATCTTCCTCTACAGCCCCGACACCATCCTCGCGGCGGTGGCGGTGCTGAACATGGATGACGCCGGCAACGTCGGCGGCGCGGCGGCGATGTCGACCCTGATTCTGTTCACCTCGGCGGGCGTTTCCTTGCTGCTGGCGTGGGCTTCGCGCGGCTTGCTGCGCCGTTCCCAGGCCTGGCGGCAAACGGCGCCGGGCCACTGATTCCATCCCGTTCAACTCCCCCTCAACTCAAAAGACAGGAAAACGATCATGTTCAAGCCTATGGCCCTGGCCGCTGCTGTGCTCGCTACTTTCAGCCTGAATGCCTTCGCGGCAAAAACCGAGTTGACGGTGTACACCGCCCTCGAAGCCGAGCAACTGACTGCCTACAAGGCTGCGTTCGAAAAGGCCAACCCGGATGTCGAGATCAAGTGGGTGCGTGACTCCACCGGGATCATCACCGCCAAACTGTTGGCCGAAAAGGATCGCCCGCAGGCTGACGCGGTATGGGGCCTGGCCGCTTCGAGCCTGGCGATTCTCGACCAGCAAGGCATGCTGCAAAGCTATGCGCCGAAGGACCTGGGCAAGATCGGAGCGAACTACCGCGACGCCGCCAACCCGCCAGCCTGGGTCGGCATGGACGTCTGGGCCGCGACCATCTGCTTCAACACCGTCGAGGCCGAGAAGCAGGGCCTGACCAAGCCGGTGAGCTGGCAGGACCTGACCAAGCCTGAGTACAAAGGCAAGATCGTGATGCCGAACCCGGCCTCGTCCGGCACCGGTTTCCTCGACGTCAGCGCCTGGCTGCAAACCTTCGGCGAGAAACAGGGCTGGGCCTACATGGACGGTCTGCACCAGAACATCGGCCAGTACGTTCACTCCGGTTCCAAGCCTTGCAAACTGGCGGCCGCTGGCGAATTCCCGATCGGGATTTCCTTTGAGTACCCGGCCGTTCAGCTGAAGCGTCAGGGCGCGCCACTGGACATCATCCTGCCGAAGGAAGGCCTGGGCTGGGAGATCGAAGCGACTGCCGTGATCAAAGGCACGCCGCATGAAGAAGCCGCGAAAAAACTGGCCGACTTCTCCGCCAGCGCCCCGGCGATGGATCTGTACAAGGAAAACTTCGCCGTCCTCGCTCAGCCGGGCATCGCCAAGCCGCAGACCGAACTGCCGGCCGACTATGAACAGCGCCTGATCAAGAACGACTTTGCCTGGGCTTCGAAGAACCGCGACGAGATCCTGACCGAATGGCGCAAGCGCTATGACGGCAAGTCCGAGAAAGTGGTCGCCAAGTAAGATCTTCATCGACTGACAGGGGCCCATCGCGAGCCGGCTCGCTCCCACATTGGATCTTCAGTGAACGCAAATTTTGTGTGCGCCAAAAATCCCCTGTGGGAGCGAGCCTGCTCGCGAAAGTGGCCTCTCATTCAGAGCACTTCTCAATGACACAACACAAAGACTTGCTGATCGTCGGCGCCGGCATTCTGGGCCTGTCCCACGCCTATGCCGCCGCCCGGCGCGGTCTCAAGGTCGCGGTTTTCGAGCGCACTGCCACGCCTATTGGCGCCTCGGTACGCAACTTCGGCCAGGCACTGGTCACCGGCCAGACACCGGGCCCGATGCTCGAACTGGCCAAGGCCAGCCGCGAAATCTGGGGTCAGTGGGCGCAGCTCGCCGGTCTGCAACTCAAGCGCAACGGTTCGTACTTGTTCGCTCGCACCGAGGCCGAAGAGCACTTGCTCGAAGCCTTCTGCGCCGGGCGCGCCGTGGAGCACGGCTACCGCGTCGAACTGCTGCGCGGTGCCGCGTTGCGTGATCTGTATGGCGGCCAGTTCAGCCATCACCGCGCCGCACTGCACGGCATGGACGATCAACAGCTGTATTCCCGGGAAGCGATTCCGGCGCTGATCGAATACCTGCGCCGCGAACTCGGCGTCGAGTTTCACTTCTCGACGCTGGTACGCGATGTCGAACCGGGGAACCTGCACAGCACCGCCGGGATCTTCACCGCCGAGCAGATCATCGTCTGCTCCGGCCACGATTATCAGACCCTGCTGGCCGAGCCGATTGCTGCCCTCGACCCGCAGATCTGCCGCCTGCAAATGCTCCGCGCCCGGCCGCAGATCGACCTGAACCTGCAACACGCTCTGCTCACCGGCCTCAGCTGCGTGCATTACGGCGCCTTCGCCGATTTGCCGGAAGCGGCGGCGGTACAGGCGCAGATCCTGCGCGAGCAACCGCACCTGCAGGAAAACGGCATTCACCTGCTGATCAGCCCGACCCCTTATGGCGAACTGATCATCGGCGACTCGCACCATTACGGCAGCGATCCGTCACCGTTCAACGCCGAGCAGGTCGACAACTGGATGCTCGAACTGGCCGAACAGACCCTTGGCTGCAAGGTGCAAGTGGTCGAGCGCTGGCAGGGTGTCTATGGTTCCCGGGGGCCGGGACCGTTTTCCTTCCTGCGTCCGGCGCCGGGGCTGAGCGTGGCGCTGATGCACAGCGGCGTCGGCATGAGCGTCGGCCCGGCCATGGCCGAGCGCAATGTTGCACAGCTTTTTGGAGAGCGTTGATGTTGAATCACGAGCAAGTCATTGACCGGGTGTTCGGCCTCTATGAACGGTTCGGCGCCAGCGACTACATCGGCGAACCGGTGTCGCAGATCGAGCACATGTCCCAGGCGGCGCAACTGGCCATCGCCGAAGGCTTCGACGATGAAGTGGTGCTCGCTGCGTTCTTCCACGACATCGGCCACTTGTGTGCCGAAGGCGCGGAGAACATGGGCGGTTACGGCGTGGTCAGTCACGAGCGCCTCGGTGCCGACTATTTGCGTGAGGCCGGATTCAGCGAGCGCCTGGCGCGGCTGGTGGAATATCACGTCCAGGCCAAGCGCTATCTGACGCTCAGGGAGCCGGGTTATTACGAACGCTTGAGCGAGGCCAGCCGCCGCACCCTGGAATATCAGGGCGGGGTGATGACTGAGGCTGAAGCCGTTGCTTTCGAACAGGATCCGCTGTGTGCCGTCAGTCTGCGGATGCGCCAGTGGGATGAACTGGCGAAGGAGATGGCGGTGCCGGTGATGGATCTGGGCGTGCTGAAAGACAAAGCGGCGCGGGTTCTGGCGGCCTGAGGTCAGCTGCTACAAATCTCCAGCCAACGACTCAATCTGCTCCTGCCGCTCAGCCTGATTCAGCTTCGGATGCGGATTGAGCGAAGACCATTGCGGATGCGCCCGGGCCTTGCCCAAAGCCTCGGGCAACTTGCCTTCGCGCCAGGTCTTGTCCTGCGGCGTTGCCACCTGAATGCTGTCCAGTGCCGCATGACCCCGGGCATTCAGCGCCTGCAGCAGTTGTCGCTGACGCAGAGCCAACAGGCGCAACACGCTGTCATCGACCGTCAGTTCTCGCTGCCCTTTGATCTTGCCCAGCAGACGATTGCCATAACTGCGGGCGGTTTGCAGGGCGCCGCCGGCAATTGCACCGGCCAGGGCGGCGGCGCCGAGGGTGATGCCGCCCACCAGCAAATCCACCCCCGCACCGGCGGCTGCACCGGCCGCAATTCCGCCGCCAACCCGCACGCCGAGTTGCTTGAGGGTTTCCGGGTTGAACAGGTCGTCGCCCCAACGCCCGTCGAGCAACGGCAGATCGCTGGCGGCGGCGTCTTGCGGGCGGAAAGCGTAGAGCTTGAGCAGCGCTTCGACGCATTTCTGCTCGCGTTGGCGCACGGCTTTGCGCAGTTCACTGATGGCCTGTTGTTCCTGTTCGGCGTTGCTCGCCACACTGCGTCGGCATGCGGCGCAGTCGATCAGCAATTCGGCGATAAGGCGTGCGGCGCTTTGCTCGCGGGCGAGGCGTTGGGCTTGTTGATCGGCGATCAGCCGTTCGAGCTGAGGGCGGGCGTTTTCCAGCAACAGTGCGAGGCTTTCATACAGCCGCCGCTCGCCATCTTCGGGTGGGGCGACGCTGTCGAAACGCACCAGCGCATGCAGGCCGAGACGCGCCAGTGCTTCACGCCAGTCCGGCTCGCGGTGGTTGGCGCTGCTGACGAAATTCAGTACCGGCAGCAAAGGTTTGCCGCAACTGGCCAGCACTTCCAGTTCATCGCGGTACTTGGCCAGCACCGGTTCCCGGGCATCGATCACATACAGGCCGGCATCGGAGTCGAGCAGTTGCCGCAGCACCTTGGCTTCCTGTTCGAAACGCTGGCGTGCTTCGCTGCCGTCGAGAAACCGTGCCAGCCGCGCCGGGCCGTCGAGGCGTTCGCCGGGGCGTTCCAGACGCTCGAGAAAATCCAGCAGGGCGATGGCGTCTTCCAGGCCCGGTGTGTCGTAGAGGTCGAGCAACGGCTCGCCATCCACCGACAGCCGCGCGCCTTCGACATGCCGCGTGGTGCTCGGCCGATGGGACACTTCGCCGAAGCCGACGTCGCGGGTCAGGGTGCGCAACAGCGACGTCTTGCCGACGTTGGTGTGGCCGACCACCGCCAGTTTCAGCGGCGCTTTCCAGGCATCAGTCATGTCCGTGCTCCAGCCAGTTCAACGGGGCGCAATCGGCGAACGGCAGCTCCAGCTGTTGCAGCGCCACGTGCCAGTCACCGAGGCGTTCGGCGTCCAGCGCCTGTCCTTGCGGCGCCTGCAACAGCCAGACCCGGGTCGCGGCGGCATTGCGCGCCAGTTCGGCGATCAGTGCCAGGCTGCCGCGATCCGGCGAGCGCCGTGGGTCGCAGGCAATCGCGAGACGCGCCGGCGGGAAACGGCTGAGCTGTTCGAGCAGTTTGTTGCGCGATTCCCGGCTGTCGAGGATGCCGGCGTTGCTGACGTTTTTCGGCAGCGTAGGTGGCCACGGGTGTTGATCGTCGAGTTCGATCGCCACCAGCAACGCGCCATCGCTGGCGAGTTCGCCGACCGTGCTTTCGACGCGGTGCAATTGCGCAGGCTCGGGGTCGGTGATGCCGAGGCGTTCGCTGGTCGGCATCAGGCGTTCGCGCAGTTGAGCGTAGCCGGGCAGGTTCAGGTCCAGACGCAACGCAGCCTTGCCGCTGTTCCAGCGCCAGAAGCAAAACAGCGCCAGCAGCAGACGCGGCAGCACGCCGTACACCACCAATACGCCGACCAGCCAGGTCGCCCAGGCCTGGCGGGCGCTTTCGATGTTCAGCGCGATGTCGCCGCTGGCGCGGATCATGTCCACGGTCGGTACGTTGAAACCCAGCAGCGCCGGCAATGCGCCGAGGGCCTGGGTCATGTTGATGAAGGTGTCGGCGCTGAGAATCGTGGTTTCCCAGACGAAGCCGTAGCGTCGGGTCGCCATCAGCGTCAGCAGCAAAACCAGCGCGCTGAACATCGCCAGCAACCACAGGCCATTGACCAGCGTACCGAGCGCCCAGCGATTGAGTTTCTTTCGTTGCAGCATCAACAGCAGGGCCGGCGCCAGTTGCCCAGCCTTGGCGTCGCGGGCGAATTTTTCACTGAGCCACAGCCACAAACGGCCAAGAGTAGCGCCGTGTTCACCAGCGAAGATCAGCCCCAACGCCCAGCTCAACAGCAAAATCAGATTCAGCCCGAGCAGACTGCCCAGGGCCCAGAACACATTGACCGGCGTCTGGCCCAACGCGGCGAAGGCCAGACCTGCGCCGCTCAGTACCGCGAAGATCGTCAGCAGCACCAGCGCCAGACGCGCGCCTTGCAGCCAGTGCTTGAGCGCCGAGGTCAGACCATCGCGCTCGGCCAGCCACAGGGCACGGCGTTGAATGCGTCCCGGCAGATCGCCGCCGGCCGCGCGGGCCAGGCGATTGGCTTCCTGATCGTCCAGCGGGCCTGCGTGTTCTTCGCGCAGGCGCACGGTTTCGGTGAGCCAGAGGTTTTGCAGTGGAGTCAGTTCAGTCACGCGGCATCCCGATGCTTGATTGAGCCGTGAGCATAACCGCTGTGGCGCTTATCGGGGTAAGCGCGGCTCTGGTATCCTCGCCGGCATGACTAAATCACTCCCCCTCAGCCTGATCGCAGCCCTCGGTGAAAACCGCGTGATCGGCGTCGACAACAGCATGCCCTGGCACCTGCCGGGGGACTTCAAATACTTCAAGGCCACGACGCTCGGCAAGCCGATCATCATGGGTCGCAAGACCTGGGATTCGCTGGGTCGTCCATTGCCGGGCCGTTTGAACATCGTAGTCAGCCGTCAGCAGGATCTGGTGCTGGAAGGGGCGGAAGTCTACCCGTCGCTGGAAGCCGCCGTGGTTCGCGCCGAAGAATGGGCGAAAGAGCAGGGCGTCGACGAGTTGATGCTGATTGGCGGGGCGCAACTGTATGCGCAAGGGCTGGCGCAGGCGGATCGCTTGTATCTGACCCGTGTTGCGCTGAGCCCGGAAGGCGATGCGTGGTTTCCGGAGTTCGATCTGAACCAGTGGAAACTGGTGTCGAATGTGCCGAATCCGGCTGAGGGCGACAAACCGGCTTACCACTTCGAAGTCTGGGAAAAAGCCTGAATCCGTGGCGAGGGAGCACGCTCCCTCGCCACAGCTTCAATCAAGCCTGAGCAAGCTCCGCATGCTCATCGGCATCCAGCAGGGCCTTGTCGGTCTGCTGCATCACCTGGCTGGTAATCGCGCCAGCGGTGATCGAACCGCTCACGTTCAGCGCCGTACGACCCATGTCGATCAGCGGCTCGACCGAAATCAGCAACGCCACCAGCGAAACCGGCAAGCCCATGGCCGGCAGCACGATCAGTGCCGCGAAGGTCGCGCCGCCACCTACGCCCGCCACACCGGCCGAACTCAAGGTCACAATCGCCACCAGCGTCGCGATCCATAGCGGATCCAGCGGGTTGATGCCGACCGTTGGTGCAACCATCACCGCCAGCATCGCCGGGTACAGGCCGGCGCAGCCGTTCTGGCCGATGGTCGCGCCGAAGGACGCGGCGAAGCTTGCCACCGATTGCGGAATGCCCAGACGACGGGTCTGCGCTTCGATGCTCAGCGGAATGCTCGCGGCGCTGGAGCGGCTGGTGAAGGCGAAGGTCAGCACCGGCCAGATCTTGCGGAAGAAACGCAGCGGGTTGATCCCGGCCGCGGAGACCAGCAGGCCGTGCACCACGAACATCAGGCCCAGACCGACGTACGACACCACCACGAAACTGCCGAGCTTGATGATGTCCTGCAGGTTGGAACCGGCCACCACTTTGGTCATCAGCGCCAGCACGCCGTACGGGGTCAGCTTCATCACCAGACGCACCAGACGCATCACCCAGGCTTGCAGGGTGTCGATGGCGTTGATCACTTTCTGACCTTTCTCGGCGTCATCCTTGAGCAGTTGCAGTGCGGCAACCCCCATGAACGCGGCGAAGATCACCACGCTGATGATCGAGGTCGGCTTGGCCCGCGCCAGGTCGGCGAACGGGTTCTGGGGGATGAACGACAGCAGCAGTTGCGGCACATTCAGGTCGGCGACCTTGCCGGCGTAGTCGGTCTGAATGGTTTGCAGACGGGCCATTTCCTGCGTGCCGGCGACCAGACCTTCGGCGGTCAGGCCGAACAGGTTGGTCAGGCCGATGCCGATCAGCGCCGCAATGGCGGTGGTGAACAGCAGGGTGCCGATGGTCAGGAAGCTGATCTTGCCCAGCGACGACGCGTTGTGCAGACGGGCCACGGCGCTGAGGATCGAGGCGAACACCAGCGGGATCACGATCATCTGCAGCAGCTGCACGTAACCGTTGCCCACCAGATCGAACCAGCCGATCGAGGCTTTCAGCACCGGGTTGCCGGCACCGTAGATCGTGTGCAGTGCGACGCCGAACGCCACGCCCAGCACCAGGGCGAGCAGGACTTTTTTCGCCAGGCTCCACGAGGTGTGGCGGGTTTGTGCCAGACCGAAGAGCAGGGCGAGGAACACCAGCAAGTTGAGAATCAGGGGCAGATTCATGAGGACTCCAGAAAAGACTGTGCCAACAACCTTCCGGGGCTGTTGCGAACCGGCAAGCCTAACAGTTTGATTTCCAATGATTTAATACCGAAATCAAAGGTCGTCCGTCGTTTTTGGAATAAGCGGGTGTCGCTCTCGGGGATGCAGTTGGCGCAAAAGGGACGTGGACGGTCGCTGACAGACGGTAACTGTCACACTGATTTGTTAGCGTCGATCTCTTTCAATCGGGGAGAAACGCAGAATGAAGTTCGCACCTAAATTGCTGGCTGCCGCACTCTGCTTCGGCCTTGTTGGCCAAGCGTTCGCCACTGACCTCAAGCACTGGCCGGCGGACCAGGCCAAGGCACTGGACGCGATGATCGCGGCCAACGCCAACAAGGGTAACTACGCGGTGTTCGACATGGACAACACCAGTTACCGCTACGACCTCGAAGAGTCGCTGCTGCCGTTCATGGAAAACAAGGGCCTGATCACCCGTGACAAGCTCGACCCGTCGCTGAAACTGATCCCGTTCAAGGACACCGCCGACCACAAGGAAAGCCTGTTCAGCTACTACTACCGCCTCTGCGAAGTCGACGACATGGTCTGCTACCCATGGGTGGCGCAGGTGTTCTCCGGCTTCACCCTCAAGGAACTCAAAGGTTACGTCGACGAACTGATGGCCTCGGGCAAACCGGTGCCGGCGACCTATTACGAAGGCGATGTGGTGAAGAACATCGACGTGCAGCCGCCGAAAGTCTTCACCGGTCAGGCCGAGCTGTACAACAAACTGATGGAGAACGGCATCGAGGTCTACGTGATGACCGCCGCCTCCGAAGAACTGGTGCGTATGGTCGCGGCCGATCCGAAGTACGGCTACAACGTCAAACCGCAGAACGTCATCGGTGTTACCACCTTGCTGAAGAACCGCGAGACCGGTGAGCTGACCACCGCACGCAAGCAGATCACTGCCGGCAAGTATGACGAGAAGGCCAACCTCGGCCTGGAACTGACCCCGTACCTGTGGACCCCGGCGACCTGGATGGCCGGCAAGCATGCGGCGATCCTGACCTACATCGACGAATGGAAAAAACCGGTACTGGTGGGCGGCGACACCCCGAGCAGCGACGGCTACATGCTGTTCCACAGCGTCGACGTGGCCAAGGGCGGCATTCACTTGTGGGTCAACCGCAAGGACAAATACATGACCCAGCTCAACGGCATGATGGCCAAGCACGCGGCGGCCCAGGCGAAAGAAGGTTTGCCGGTGACGGCGGACAAGAACTGGGTGATCGTGAAGCCGGAAGAGATTCAGTAAGCCTCAAGGCAAAAAAATGCCCCGCACTTGGCGGGGCATTTTTGTTTCTGCGATTTGACCCTTACAGGCCGTCGAGCATGGCCTTGTTACGCACCGCACCCTTGTCGGCGCTGGTGGCCAGCAGGGCGTAGGCCTTGAGGGCGGTAGTCACTTTACGTGGACGCTTCTCGACCGGTTTCCAGCCTTTCTTGTCCTGCTCGACACGGCGTGCCGCCAGTTCTTCGTCGCTGATCAACAGGTTGATCGAGCGGTTCGGAATGTCGATCAGCACCTTGTCACCGTCCTGCACCAGACCGATCGCGCCGCCGGCCGCAGCCTCTGGCGAAGCGTGGCCGATGGACAGGCCGGACGTACCGCCGGAGAAACGGCCATCGGTCAGCAGGGCACAGGCTTTGCCCAGGCCCTTGGATTTCAGGTACGACGTCGGGTAGAGCATTTCCTGCATACCCGGGCCGCCTTTCGGGCCTTCGTAGCGAATGATGACGATGTCGCCTTCCTTCACTTCGTCGGCGAGGATGCCGCGCACGGCGCTGTCCTGGCTTTCGAAGATCTTCGCGTTGCCTTCGAAGACGTGAATCGACTCGTCGACACCGGCGGTTTTCACCACGCAGCCGTCCAGGGCGATGTTGCCGTACAGCACGGCCAGGCCGCCTTCTTTCGAATAGGCGTGCTCGAAGCTGCGGATGCAGCCGTTTTCACGGTCGTCATCCAGGGTTTCCCAACGGGTCGACTGGCTGAACGCGGTTTGCGTCGGAATGCCGGCCGGGCCTGCCTTGAAGAAATGGTGCACGGCTTCATCGTCGGTCTGGGTGATGTCCCACTTGGCGATGGCCTCTTCCATGCTGCGGCTGTGCACGGTCGGCAGGTCGGTGTGCAGCAGGCCGCCACGGGCCAGCGAACCGAGGATGCTGAAGATGCCGCCGGCGCGGTGCACGTCTTCCATGTGGTACTTCTGGATGTTCGGCGCGACCTTGCACAGCTGCGGCACCTTGCGCGACAGACGATCGATGTCGCGCAGGTCGAAGTCGATCTCGGCTTCCTGGGCGGCGGCCAGCAAGTGCAGGATGGTATTGGTCGAACCGCCCATGGCGATGTCGAGCATCATCGCGTTCTCGAACGCCTTGAAGTTGGCGATGTTGCGCGGCAGTACCGACTCGTCGTTCTCGCCGTAGTAGCGTTTGCACAGTTCGACGATGGTGCGGCCGGCCTGCAGGAACAGCTGTTCGCGATCGCTATGGGTGGCCAGGGTCGAACCGTTGCCCGGCAATGCGAGGCCCAGGGCTTCGGTCAGGCAGTTCATCGAGTTGGCGGTGAACATGCCGGAGCACGAACCGCAGGTTGGACAGGCGCTGCGCTCGTACTCGGCAACCTTCTCGTCAGAAGCGCTGGAGTCGGCGGCGATGACCATGGCGTCGACGAGGTCGAGACCGTGGCTGGCCAGTTTGGTCTTGCCGGCTTCCATCGGGCCGCCGGAGACGAAGATCACCGGGATGTTCAGGCGCAGGGCGGCCATCAGCATGCCCGGGGTGATCTTGTCGCAGTTGGAGATGCAGACGATGGCGTCGGCGCAGTGGGCGTTGACCATGTACTCGACGGAGTCGGCGATGATCTCGCGGCTCGGTAGCGAATACAGCATGCCGTCGTGGCCCATGGCGATGCCGTCGTCCACGGCGATGGTGTTGAATTCTTTCGCCACGCCACCGGCGCGTTCGATTTCACGGGCAACCAGCTGGCCCAGATCCTTCAGGTGTACGTGGCCCGGTACGAACTGGGTGAAGGAGTTGGCAATGGCGATGATCGGCTTCTTGAAGTCGTCATCCTTCATCCCGGTGGCGCGCCACAGTGCGCGGGCGCCGGCCATGTTGCGGCCGTGGGTGGATGTTTTCGAGCGGTAATCTGGCATGGAGCACTCCGGGCGGCTAATCAGGTATCAAAAGGGAGTGAGCTTCTATTGACGTCTGGAACACTCAGAAATGGCCGTGTGTCCTGAAGTTGCCGATGACGTTGCGGGATCGCCGCTGGTCTCAGCCTGAGCTCATAAACCCGCCGGGGATGAATGGCGATGAATCTCGCGATTCTACACCGCTGGCGTCAGGAGGGAATGGCGCAAAACGTTGTTCCAGTGCTGATGCCGCGTGCGGAATGACGACCGGCGGGTTTAATCACCACTCGGTTGCGCGATGGCACCGGTTTGCAGGACTTTGGCGCGACGGCTGATCCGGTTGTTCAGCGCGAGCGCCACACCGCTGAGCAAGACAAAGGCGTAACCCAGGGTGGATTGCAGATTGGCCGGGCTGAGGCTGATCAAGGCACTGATCAACCCGCCGCAGATGAAGATGATCGTGCTGCCGGCCGAGGCCGAGGTGCCGGCGTTGTCCGGAAACAGGCTCATGGCCCGGGAGGTGGCAGCCGGCCGGGCAATGGTGGTGCCGGCGGTGCAGATCAGCATCGGGATCAGCACGGTTGCCGGTGCCAGTGCAAAACTCGACGACAGGTACAACATGGTCACGCCGGCGAACAGGATCAGGCTCAGACCGACGACCATCTGTTGGCCGCTGCTGATGCGCCTGCTCAGCACGCTGGCGAGAATGCCTCCGGTGACGTAAGCCGCACCGTAGATCAGCAGGATCAACGAGAACTCGTAGGCGGACAATTGCAGCCGGTCCATGAAGATCAGTGGCGAGATCACGATGAATGAAAAGTGGCAGGCGAACGCAAAGGCCGAAATCAGCCAGTAGCCGACGAAGTCGAAATCTCCCAGCACCCGTCGGTAAACCGTGAGGAAGTTCGTGCGTGTGCCACGGGTGGTCGGTCGGCTGTTTTCCAGAAACAGCCAGGCCTTGAGCAGTACCACGGCCGATAATGCGATGAACACCCAGAAGCTGCCACGCCAGCCCAGTGTCGCCTGCAGGAAAGTACCGACAAGAGGCGATACCGAGATGAAAATCCCGCCGGCGGTGACCATCAGGATTCGCAGGCGATCGCGTTCCTTGCCTTCGAACAGGTCCTGGACCAGCGCCTGGGACAGCACGAAGCAACCGCAACCCAGTGCCTGCACGACCCGGAACATCAGGAACAGCGAATAGTCGGTGGTCATCACGCAGCCGAGGGCACCGAGCATTGAAACGCTCATGCCGGCGAGCAACAGGCCTTTGCGCCCGATCACATCCGACAGCGGCCCGATCAGCAACTGGGCGAAGGCGATGCCGACGGCGAATAGGCTGATGGACAGCGCGATGTCGGCCGGGGTGCTGCGAAAGTGTTCGGCCAGCGCCGGAAACGAAGGCAGCACGACATCCAGCGGAAAAACACCCAGCAACACCATCGCCAGCAACAGGCTGACGGCCCCGCGACGCTGTCGGGTCGTCACCCCGGATTTTCCTTTATCCATCGATCAATCCCGCCCTGGCGAAAAGTATCTGGTTGTAAGGTTCGGCGAAAAATCCGGCTTTCTTCAGTGCATTCAATGTGGCGATGCTGCCTGTCCGGGCACGTCGTCGGGAGGCTTGCAGTGTTGTCAGGCTGTCGAGTATTTCCAGCACGGCAACGTTGGCAATCCCGGCATCGCACAGACTTTGCCGCAGCCACTGTTCATCGGTTTCGAAGAAAATCCCGAAGATCTCGAGCAGGGTGGTTGCGGCGAATGCTCGTTGCTGCGGTACCAGATGCAGCCAGAGGTAATGGAACACTTCGGTGAAGTAGCGACTGTGTCGCGCCTCGTCGGTGAGGTGGTCGCGCAGCATGTCGTTGACCCCGGACACCAGGCTGTCCCGGCAGACGTCGAGCAGTTCCCGGGCAATGATGGTTTCCGAGACGAAGCCGAGCAGAAACCATGTCAGCGGTCGCTGCTCCGGAAGGGTTTCGTCGATCAGCCTGATCATGCGAGTGATCCGCCTGGGCATCACCGGGCGCCCGGTGATGCCGTAGAACCCGGCGATCTGTTCCGCGACCTGATGGGAGAACAGGGCGTGGTAGCCCTCATCGGTGTAGAGCTGCAGCGCGGCGGTTTTCATGGGGGGCGGAACATCGACCGGCAATTCGCCGTGGACGATGACTTCCACGGCGCGATTGACGATGCGGTGTTCGAGCAGGGTGGTGTAATCGAGAAAGTGCACCAGATGATTGGCCGTGAGCCGGTGCACCACCGAGCGGCCCGCAGCTTCGATGGCCGGGTGGGCGAGGTAGGGCAGAAATGCCGGCGGGAACCAGTGACGGGTTTCCAGCTGTTGCGCTACGTCATTAGGCAAGCGGTAATCGTGGGCACTGGCACGCACTGAAGCGCGAGTGTTCCAGTCGCCCAGCGAAAACTCGAAGACCGGGGCTTGGGAGAGAGGGCTCATGCTTGCGTCTCACGCAGCAGATCGCGCATTTCCTGGCACATCGCCTGACCGTCGCTTTCCCCGCAACCGACGAAGAACAAGGGTTGCTCCGCACTGTTCTCGAGTTGCAGCAAACTCTCGACCTCGTCGTCGGAAAACGCACCGGTCAGCCAGGTGTTCATGCCCAGGGCCGTGGCCACCAGTTGAAACGTCTGCGAGAGGTGCCCGACTTCGACGAATGCCATTCGATAGGCGCGCGAGTGCGGGTATTTCCACCAGAGCCTGTCGAAGCGGGCAGTGATGAACAGGCCCAGTGGCAGGTTATTGATGAAGTGCTGGCCTCCCAGCAGATTGCCCAGTGCTGTGTCGGGCCAGGGATTTATGAAGCTCAGGGCGTGTTCCGCCGGGTGATAGGCGTATATGCCGGGTGGCAGTCCGTCGACGTTCTGCACCAGCACAAACCCGGCGCAGGCATTGAGACCGCCCCCTGAAGGGCTGCCGCGCCGCGCGCCAAGACCTTCGGCGATGCTGTCGTCACAGTCGGCTTCGCGTTCTCGCAGGTAACCGAGGGACAGGTATAGCAAGGTGCCGACATCGTCCAGCGACAGGGGGGCGCCAGTGAAGGATCGGCAGGTCTTTCGCTGGATCAGTGAACCCGACAGGCTGTCGTCATTCAGTGCCAGAGGTGCGGGCAGGGCGATGAGTGCGTTCGGGGCGGTGTCCACAGGGACATCGGCCGGAGGCGAAGTGGCAAGCACGGTGTTGCAGTGTTCGAGGTATTGCCTGGACCATTCCTGAATATTTCGGGGCGTGTGTTCGCAGGGAATATTCCGGGTGCCGATATGGTAGATCCTGGACAGTTCATCCCAGCCCCAGGCCGGCGCTGCGATTTTTGTAGAAGTCAGTATTCCGGCATTTAGAAGTTGCGTGTCTATAGTGTTGTCGCTGTCATATAAAGCTGGCTCGTGAATAAGTTGTGCCAGTCGAGAAGAGTATTCGAAATCAAGTTCGTGCTGAGTATGGTCTTTGTAGTTCCAGACTATCTGGCCGGACGTTCGTGGCAGTATGAATAAATAAGGATTTATATGCATGTTGGGGCACGCTGCTCTGGATGAGTGTTTTGCCAGAGGCGCTGGGTAGCCGGCATACCCAGCGCCCACCTTACTTAACGGGCTTTAGGTGCGACCAGAAAAGCCAGGTTTGCGAGGGTGCGGGATTCCAGAGTAATTGCTTTCATGATTGAACTCCTTGTTCATTGTTGCTTCGTGGTTAGTTGGTGCCACCTTCGTGGTGACGACTTAATAATAGTTTGTAATGGATTAATCGCAAGCAAATATTAAGTAGGAATAATCCAGTAATTTTGTCGGAGTGATCTTTGGCTGGAAGTAAGTGTGTAAGTTGAATGCCACTAAATAGAATAGTTAAGGAAATGTCCTGCACGACGGCAGGACGATAAATGTAGGAAAGCAAAGTGCAAGACAAAAAGAAGGGGAGCCCGTGGGCTCCCCTTTCGATAGCGTCAATGCCGTGCGTCTGTCAGCTGTTGGGCAGCAGACGGCAGGTGATGCTCTTGATGTAGCGGGTTTCTGCAATGGCCGGGTGCACCGGGTGATCCGGGCCCTGACCACCGCGCTCCAGCAGCTGGATGTTGCGGTCCAGGTGGCGGGCGCTGGTCAGTAGGATGTTCTGCAGATCGTCTTCCGGCAGGTGCATCGAGCACGAAGCGCTGACCAGGATTCCGTCCTTGTTGAGCAGGCGCATGGCTTGCTCGTTCAGG
Organism: Pseudomonas kribbensis; assembly: GCF_003352185.1. Classification (GTDB taxonomy): domain Bacteria; phylum Pseudomonadota; class Gammaproteobacteria; order Pseudomonadales; family Pseudomonadaceae; genus Aquipseudomonas; species Aquipseudomonas kribbensis. The sequence goes on along the minus strand of NZ_CP029608.1, from coordinate 5,942,599 downwards.
CGACGGTAGGCGCCTTCACCGTTTTTCATGTCCTTCTTGCGTTTGATGAACGCAGGCGGGTCGGCCACGATCACGTCGAAGCGTTCTTCGCTGGCCTTGAGTTCCTTCAGGGCTTCGAAGACATCGCCTTCGATGCAGGTAATCTTGTCGGCGAAACCGTTCAGCGCGGCATTGCGCTCAACGCCGTCGAGGGCGAAGCCCGAGGCATCGACGCAGAACACTTCGCTGGCGCCGAATGCGGCAGCCTGCACGCCCCAGCCACCGATGTAGCTGTACAGGTCCAGCACGCGTTTGCCTTTGGCGTAAGGCGCCAGGCGTGCGCGGTTCATGCGGTGGTCGTAGAACCAGCCGGTCTTCTGGCCCTGGATTACCGGGGCTTCGAATTTCACGCCGTTCTCTTCCAGAGCAACCCACTCCGGCACCAGGCCGAACACGGTTTCGGTGTAGCGCTCGAGACCTTCGGCGTCACGGGCGGCGGAGTCGTTCTTGAAAAGAATGCCGCTTGGCTTGAGCACCTGGGTCAGCGCCGCGATCACGTCATCTTTATGGGCTTCCATGGTGGCGGAAGCGATCTGCACCACGAGGATGTCGCCGAAACGGTCGACCACCAGACCCGGCAGCAGGTCAGAGTCGCCGTAGACCAGGCGATAGAACGGTTTGTCGAACAGGCGCTGACGCAGGGAAAGGGCCACGTTCAGGCGGTGCACCAGCAGCGACTTGTCCAGCGGCAGCTTGATGTCGCGCGACAGCAGGCGGGCGCAGATCAGGTTGTTCGGGCTCATGGCCACGATGCCCAGCGGCTTGCCGCCGGCGGCTTCGAGGATCGCCTGGTCGCCGGCCTTGAAGCCGTGCAACGGGGTGGCGGCCACGTCGATTTCGTTGCTGTAGACCCACAGGTGGCCGGCGCGCAGGCGACGGTCGGCGTTGGCTTTGAGGCGCAAGCTAGGCAGGGACATGACGTCGCTCCGGAAAAAAGAGCGGGAGTATACCGTGTTGCGACGCAGGCGGGTTCGGTGCTGGACATGTGGCGCACAGGCCCGGCGCGCAAACGGAGGAAGGCAGAATTCTGTCCATGGTCTTGAATGAAAGTTTCCGCCGATCTGCCCCCGATGTGTCGTTCGTCGGTTTTTAGGGGTTAGAATCGCCGCCTGTCCAAGAGTATGTACTTATGTCCCAAGAGCTGACCACCGAACAGATTCAACAATCCTTGCAAGGCATCAGCGTGCCGGCGCAACCGCAGATCATGGTGGATCTGCAAATGGAGCAGTACATGCCCGACCCGGACCTGGAGACGATCGCCAAGCTGATCTCCCAGGACCCCGGCCTGTCCGGCTCTCTGCTGAAAATCGTCAACTCGCCGTATTACGGCCTGAGCAACAAGATCACCTCGATCAAGCGCGCGGTGAACCTGCTGGGCAGTCGCTCGATCATCAACCTGATCAACGCGCAGTCGATCAAGGGCGAGATGAACGACGACACTATCGTCACGCTCAACCGTTTCTGGGACACCGCCCAGGACGTGGCCATGACCTGCCTGACCCTGGCCAAGCGCGTCGGCACCGAGGCGAGCGACGAGGCCTACGCGTTGGGCCTGTTCCATGACTGCGGCGTGCCGTTGATGCTTCAGCGTTTCCCGGATTACATGACGACGCTCGAAAAGGCCTACGCCAACGCAAGTGCCGAACGCCGGGTCGTGGACACCGAGAACGATGTCTACAACACCAATCACTCGGTGGTCGGTTACTACACCGCCAAGTCCTGGCGCTTGCCGGAGCACGTCAGTGCGGCCATCGCCAACCACCACAACGCCATGGCGATCTTCAGCGACGAGACTTCGCGCAACAGTCAGATGAAAAACCTGCTGGCGATCCTGAAAATGGCCGAGCACATCTGCGCGTCGTACCGGGTGCTGGGCAACCAGAGCGAAGACTTCGAGTGGCAGGCTGTCGGGCCGCTGGTGCTGGAATACATCGGTCTCTCGGATTACGACTTCGAAACCCTGAAGCAGACGATCCGCGAACTCGGCGCACACTGATCAAGACACTCAAGATTCGAGACGCTCATGCCTGAATTGCCGGAAGTCGAAACCACCCGCCGCGGCATCGCCCCGCACCTGGAAGGCCAGCGCGTCAGCCGGGTGATCGTGCGTGACCGGCGGCTGCGCTGGCCGATTCCCGAAGACCTCGATGTGCGCCTGTCCGGGCAGCGCATCGTGCTGGTCGAGCGGCGCGCCAAGTACCTGCTGATCAATGCCGAAGTCGGCACGCTGATCAGCCACCTGGGCATGTCGGGCAATTTGCGGCTGGTAGAAGTCGGGATGCCGGCGGCCAAGCATGAGCATGTGGATATCGAACTGGAGTCGGGTCTGGCCCTGCGCTACACCGATCCGCGACGTTTCGGCGCGATGCTCTGGAGCAACGATCCGCTCAATCACGAATTGCTGATTCGTCTGGGGCCGGAGCCGTTGACCGATCTGTTCGACGGCGAGCGGTTGTATCAGCTGTCACGCGGCCGGTCGATGGCGGTCAAGCCGTTCATCATGGACAACGCGGTGGTGGTGGGGGTCGGCAATATTTACGCGACCGAAGCGCTATTCGCCGCCGGCATCGATCCGCGCCGTGAAGCCAAGGGCATTTCCCGGGCGCGTTATCTGAAGCTGGCGATCGAGATCAAACGCATCCTCGCCGCCGCCATCGAGCGCGGCGGCACCACGTTGCGCGACTTCATCGGTGGCGACGGGCAGCCGGGGTATTTCCAGCAGGAGCTGTTTGTCTACGGCCGCGGTGGCGAACACTGCAAGGTCTGCGGCACGGGCCTGCGGGAAGTGAAGCTGGGCCAGCGGGCCAGTGTCTTCTGCCCGCGCTGCCAGACCTGACGAAAAGCTGAAAAAGTCCTACGGTCTATAGTGAGTTGTCTCACTGTTCAGCCCGAAGGATCGTGCCATGAAGTCCTCGCAAGCCCTGCTCCTCGCACTGCTGCTGTGTTCCAGCCTGACCGTTCAGGCCACGGAAGGCGGCAGTGGTGATCCGCGATACGCCATCCAGAATCCACCGGCCTACGCCATGATCGGCGATCTGCTGATTGCCCGCCCCTTGCTGGTGGCGGCGACAGTGATCGGTGCGGGCGTGTTTGTGGTGTCGTTGCCGTTTACCGCGCTGGGTGGCGGTGTCGGCGATGCGGGGGAGGCGTTGGTGGTGGCGCCGGCGAAAGCGGCGTTCGTGCGTTGCCTGGGCTGTACCGGGGAAGGATTCGAGCAGCGCGAGTGAGCTAATCCGCTTTTTGCGGTGTTGCCGATGGTCCTTTCGCGAGCAAGTCGAGTCGTCGCACCGTCGCTCCCACAGAGGAGTGCATTTCAAATGTGGGAGCGAGCTTGCTCGCGAAGGGGGCGCTGCAGGACTCAGGCCTTGCCGGTAATCTTGCGGTACTTCTCCATCAACTGTTCTTCAGTCTCCGGATGGGCTTCGTCCAGTGGAATGCAATCCACCGGGCAGACCTGCTGGCACTGCGGTTCGTCGTAGTGGCCGACGCACTGGGTGCACAGGTTCGGGTCGATCACGTAGATCTCTTCGCCCTGGGAAATGGCGGCGTTCGGGCACTCAGGTTCGCAGACGTCGCAGTTGATGCAATCGTCGGTGATGATCAGGGACATGCTAACTCCAGCCGGGGCGGCGGGCCCGGGCGCAATAAATCAATGCGCGCAATTGTGCCGCATTGGCGCCCGCAGTGCACGCGGGCGCCGTTTGAACGGTCGTTACTTCTTGAAGCGCAGGGTCAGGGCATCAGCCACTGCCGGGTGGACGAACTTGCTGATATCGCCGCCCAGGGCTGCAATTTCCCGCACCAGGGTCGAGGAAATGAACGAATAACGTTCGGACGGGGTGAGAAACAGGCTCTCCACATCCGGCGCCAGCTGGCGGTTCATGTTGGCCAGCTGGAATTCGTATTCGAAGTCCGACACCGCGCGCAAACCACGCAGGAACACATTGGCGTTCTGCTCCTTGGCGAAATGCGCCAGCAGCGTCGAGAAGCCGACCACTTCCACATTCGGCAGGTGTTTGGTGACCTCGCGGGCCAGCTCGACCCGTTGTTCCAGCGGGAACAGCGGATTCTTCTTGGGGCTGGCGGCGACGGCGATGATCACATGGTCGAACAGGCGCGAGGCGCGTTCGACCAGATCGCCATGGCCCTTGGTAATAGGGTCGAAGGTACCTGGGTACAACACTCGGTTCATCGCGTCGTCCTGGCGGGAATCCGTTGGGGAGTCGGATGGTATCGCAGCCGTCCCGGTCGGCCAAGTCGCCTTTTGGGTAAGAAAGCACTATGGACGGTACGAATCTTCGGCTTTTTCACGGGTTTTTCAGCCGTTCGCCGAGGGATGTCGCCAGTTGCGCCGTCAGACCATACACCGACAACTGCGGGTTGGCGCCGATGCTGGTGGGGAACAGCGAGCCGTCGTGAATCGACAGATTGCGCAACTGATGATGGCGGCCAAGGCTGTCGGTGACGGCGGTTTTCGGGTCTTCACCCATCGCGCAACCGCCCATGACATGGGCGCTACCCAGGCGGGTGCGGTACAGCTCCAGGCTCAAGCCGTCGATCATTTTGCGTGCTTCGGCCAAGCTGTTCACATAACGCGCATCGGCGTGCATCGGCATTACCGCTTTGGCGCCACCGGCGAACTGAATCTCGGCCATGACGTGGAAGGCCCGGCGCAAACCGTCCCAGGCGTACGGCGAAACCTGATAATCGAGCACCGGCGAGCCATCACCGCGCAATTCGACACTGCCGCCCTGGCTGTCCGGGTGAAACCCGTCACGCAATAACGCCAGCATGGCGTGGGTGTGCGGAAGATCCGCCATGTGCTGTGCGTTTTCCTGGCCGAGGCCGCCGAGCAGGGTGGCGGCCAGCGCCGGGTGCAACGGCGGCACTTCGAGTTTGAAGGCCATCGGCCCGGTGGTGCCGTCCTTCCACTGGAAATGGTCGGAGTAGATCGACTGCGGCGCTCCGTAAAACGGGTTGATGACCTCGTCGAAGCGTCCGGCGGACATGTTCACCGGGTGCAGGAACGTGCGCTTGCCGAGGCGTTGATGCGGATCCGGCGCATCCGAGCGCAGCAGCAGGGCGGGGCTGTTGATCCCGCCGCCAGCCAGCACGTAATGGCGGGCCTTGACCGTGATCTTGCGCCCGGTCGGCTCGACGCAGCGTTCGTCCATCGCCACGCATTGCAGGCCGGTGACCTTGTCGCCGTTGATCAGCAGTTTTTCGGCGCGGGCCAGATAGAGCAGCTCGCCGCCCTTTTCCAGGGTCGCCGGAATGGTCGTGACCATCATCGACTGCTTGGCATTGGTCGGGCAGCCCATGCCGCAGTAGCCGAGGTTCCAGCAGCCGCGCACGTTGCGCGGGATCACGTGCCAGCTGTAGCCGAGTTGTTCACAGCCTTTGCGGATTACGTCGTTGTTGGCGTTGGGCGGCACCATCCACGGGGCGACGCCGAGGCGTTGCTCCATTTTCTCGAACCACGGCGCCATGTCGGCGGGGCTGTGATCTTTGACGTTGTGTTCCTTGGCCCAGTGTTCGAGGGTCGGCTCGGGGGTGCGAAAACTCGAGGTCCAGTTGATCAGGGTGGTGCCGCCGACCGCGCGACCCTGAAGGATGGTGATCGCGCCGTCCTTGCTCATGCGGCCGATGCCTTCCTGATAGAGGCTGCTGTAAGCCTTGTCCTCCAGCATCTTGAAGTCGCTGCTGGTCTTGAGCGGGCCTTCTTCGATCAGCAGCACCTTGTAGCCGGCGGCGCTGAGGATTTCCGCCGTGGTGCCGCCGCCGGCACCGCTGCCGATGATGGCCACGTCGGTTTCCAGGGTCAGGTCGTCGGACAGTTGGGCGCCGCTGTAGGTTTTCCAGCCACGGGCAAGGCCTTCGCGAAACGGGTCGGGTACGGGCATCAATCAGGCTCTCTTATTATTGTTCGGAGGCGTCGCGGGTCTTAAACCGTGGGCGGGCCGGGATAACCGCAGTGGGCCCAGGATTCGGCGCGGGTGTACCAGGCCATCATCACCATTTGCTGGAGGGAGCTGTGACCCATGCGCAGCAGGCTCAACGAGCTGTTTTCCCAGCGCTCGAGAAAGTGCCGGATCGCCTCGGGGCTGGCGTTTTCCCAACTGCCCCAGATTCCGGTCAGCGGTCCCCGGGTCACGGCCATGCCCAGCACGTCGAACAGTTGCCGGGTGAGCTTGAGCATTTCCGGCGACAGGCGATCGAGGCTGTAGTCCAGGGACTTCAGGGTTCCATCGACAGCGGCGGGCATCTTTTCCACCGCGACGGCGCCCTCGAGCATCACCGGAATCAGCGCGCGCAGAAACAGCAGATCGCCGCTGCGCAACGTGGCGAATCCGTTGGCTGAAACGCTCGACGAGCAGCCGCTGAGACTGGCGCCGAGCCCGGCGGTGGCGAGGAAAGCTGTGGCGCCCAGGCTGAATTTCAGCAGGCCACGGCGCGTGAGGGCGGGTGTTTCGGTCAGGCTTGGGTGCATTGTTGTTATTACCCGGCGGTGACGTTAGCGAATGAACAGTTTCTGGATCAGTTTCTGAATGGATTTGCCGTACGGCGGATAGATCAGCTTCGCCGCGTTGAAGCGCTGTTTAACCAGTACACCCTTGGCTTTGCTGAAGGTCAGGAAACCTTCGTGTCCGTGGTAATGGCCCATCCCCGAAGGCCCGATACCGCCGAACGGCATATCGTCCTGGGCCACATGCAGCAGCGTGTCGTTGAGGCAGACGCCGCCGGAGTGAGTTTCGTGGAGCACGCGGTTCTGTTCGCGTTTGTCGTAGCCGAAGTAGTAAAGAGCCAGAGGACGTGGGCGCTGATTGATGTAAGCAAATGCCTGATCCAGGTCCCGGTACGGCACGATCGGCAGCAGCGGGCCGAAGATTTCGTCCTGCATCACCGTCATCTCGTCGCTGACGTTCAGTAGCAGGCTGTGGGGCATGCGTCGGCCCTGGCCCTGATCGAACAGCGGAATCAGCAGCGCGCCCTTGCTGGTGGCGTCGCTGAGGTAGCTGTTCAGTCGAGCCAATTGGCGCTCGTTGATGATGGCGGTGTAGTCCGGGTTGTCGGCGAGTGTCGGATAAAACCCGCGCACGGTCTGGCGATAGGCTTCGACAAAGCCGCCGACCCGTTCTTCCGGCACCAGCACGTAGTCCGGCGCCACGCAGGTCTGGCCGGCGTTGAGGGTCTTGCCGAAGGCGATGCGTTCGGCGGCGTCCTTGAGCGGCACGTCGTGGGAGACGATGGCCGGGGATTTGCCGCCCAGCTCCAGGGTCACCGGCGTGAGGTTTTCCGCCGCCGCGCGCATCACGTGCTTGCCGATGCTGGTGGCACCGGTGAACAGCAGGTGGTCGAAGCGCAGTTTCGAGAACGCCACGCCGACATCGGCCTCACCGAGCACCACGCACACCAGATCTTCAGGGAAGATCCGCGCCAGCAATTCCTTGAGCAGCAGGCCGGTGGCCGGGGTCGATTCGCTGAGTTTGAGCATCACCCGGTTGCCTGCTGCGAGCGCGCCGGTCAGCGGGCCCATGGCCAGGAACAACGGGTAGTTCCACGGCACGATCACGCCGACCACGCCCAGTGGCTGATACACCACTTTCGCCGAGGCTGGCTGGAAGGCGACGCCGACCTTGCGCCGTGAAGGTTTCATCCACTGGCTGATATGCCGGCTGGCGTAATGAATGCCGTGTAGGCTCGGCATCAGCTCGGCGAGCAGGGTTTCATCGGCGCTGCGATGGCTGAAATCCGAACTGATCGCCTCGATCAATGCCTGCCGTTCGCTGCTCAGCAGGTCGCGCAAGGCCTTGAGCCACTGCTGACGCTGGGCGGCAGGCGGCATCGGGTTGGCGGCGTAGGCGGCGCGCTGCGCGTCGAACAACCGGTTGAGCTCTTCCAGCGGCTGTTGCAACGATTGCAGGTAGGCAATATCGGCGGTCATTGTCGGCTCCGGATTTGTTGTCGTGAGGAACTTTCTAGAGTCTATGCTCTAGAAAGTCAAATGACTTCCTTGGGCATCATGGTTTTATCCCGTTCCGGTTAGGTCGTAAGATGCCCCCCAACGCACTCTGAATTAAAGCTCAAGCCATGGCCCCACGGATCAAAACCAGCGAGCGCATCGTGCAGAACAGCCTCGAGCTGTTCAATCAGCAGGGCGAGCGCAGCATCAGCACCAACCACATCGCCGCCCATATGGAGATTTCTCCGGGCAACCTGTACTACCACTTCCCCAACAAGCAGGCGATCATCGCCGTGTTGTTCAGTGAGTACGAAAGCCTTGTGGACAGCTTCCTGCGCCCGCCTCAAGGGCGTGCGGCGACGGTCGAAGACAAGCGCTTCTATCTCAAGGAACTGCTGTCGGCGATGTGGCGCTACCGCTTTCTGCACCGGGATCTCGAGCATCTGCTCGATAGCGATCCGGACTTGGCCGCACGCTACCGGCGCTTTTCCCAGCGCTGCGTGATTCAAGGCGCGGCGATCTATGAAGGTTTCGTCGCCGCCGGCATCCTGAAAATGGACCGGGTGCAGATCGAATCCCTGACCCTCAACGCGTGGATCATCCTCACCTCCTGGGTGCGCTTTCTGTGCACCACCCGGGAAAATTCCAATCACCTCAGCGAGCAGGCCATTAAACGTGGCGTGTATCAGGTGCTGGTGCTGGAAGCGGGATTTGTCACCGAGCAGGCCCGCGATGAGGTCAATGCACTGTTCGAAGAATTCTACGTACCGTTGGCCCAGGCCCTCGAAGAAAGGTCCTGACCCATCCGCTCACAGGAGTCGTTCGCTATGCCGATTGCGCAACTGATCAGCCCGACAACGCTGGATGCCCGCAAGGAGCAACCGGGGCTGGTGATTCTCGATTGCCGTTTTGCCCTCGAAGACCCGGATTACGGCCAGCGCAGTTATGCCGAAGGGCACATTGCCGGGGCGAGTTTCGCCGATCTTGAACGTGACCTGAGCGGGCCGGTGACCAAGGGCGTGACCGGACGTCATCCGCTGCCGGAGCCGGCGGCGTTGATCGAGCGTCTGCAAGCGTTCGGCATCAACAACGACAGCGACGTGGTTCTGTATGACGACGGCCCCGGTGCCTATGCTGCACGGGCCTGGTGGTTGCTGGCGTGGTTGGGCAAGCGCGACGGCGTGTTCATTCTCGATGGCGGGCTCAAGGCCTGGCACGCGGCCGGTCTGCCGCTGAGCCTGGATGCGCCTTCGGTGGCGCGCGGGACGTTCAGCGGGCGCCCTGACAAACATCTGCTGCTCAGCGCCGAGCAATTGCAGCAACGCCTCGGCCAACCGGCTCTGACCCTGCTCGATGCCCGCGCCTTGCCGCGCTTCAAGGGTGAAGTGGAGCCTATCGACCCGATTGCCGGGCACATTCCCGGCGCGCAATGCGCGGCGTTTACCGAGAATCTGGGCAGCGATGGACGTTTCCTTCCGGCGGATCAACTCAAGCAGCGCTTTGCCGCGAAACTCGGCGAGCGTTCGCCGAACGATCTGGTGGCGTATTGCGGTTCCGGGGTGACGGCGTGTCACAACCTGTTTGCCCTGTGTCTGGCGGGTTATCCGTTGGGTACGCTGTATGCCGGATCGTGGAGCGAGTGGATCAACGAGCCGTCGCGTGGTATCGCCACTGGCGAGTAAACGCGTTCAGCGCTCCAGCCGCGCACTGCGATAAGCCGCCGGCCCCACGCCATAAACCTGTTTGAACTGCCGGCTCAGATGACTCTGGTCGGCAAAGCCCAGTTGCGTGGCGACTTCCACCGGCAGGCAGCCGCTCTGCAACAAACCCCGTGCGCAGGCGATCCGCTGTTGCATCAGCCAGGTGTGCGGCGGCATGCCGGTGGCGCGGCGGAACACCCGGGCGAAGTGGAAGGGTGAAAGGTTCACCGCCGCCGCCAGTTCTTCCAGGGAGGGTGGCGCCGCCAGTTGTGCGTGCAGCAACTCCTTGGCCATCACCACCGCACGGTGTTCTTTGCCGGGTTTGCCGTTGATCTGCACCGCCGCGTGACGTTGCAACAGCAGCATCATCATTTCGCGCCACACCGTCTGCTGTTGCAGTGCGGTGGCGGGGCTTTCCAGTAAACGGTGCAACTGACTGAAGCCGTTGACCAGATCCGGGTCGCGGTACAGCGTCGCCCCAAAGGCCGGCATTGGCGCGGTCGGTAGTTCCAGTTCTTCGAGCAGCGAGACAATCTTGCCGGTGTCCGGATAAAACGCCCGGTACAGCCAGCCGTCCTCGGTGCCTTTGTGGCCGGTGTGCAATTCATCCGGGTTGATCAGCACCAGCGTGCCGCTGCCAGCGAGGTGTTCGGCACCGCGATAACGATAGCGCTGGGCGCCGGCCATGATCATGCCGATCACGTAGCCGTCGTGGACATGCGGGGCGAAACGATGCTCGATATAGCGCGCCGAGAGCAGCTCGACGCCGGCCAATGGCGCGGTTTGCCAGAAACGGATCGACTCGCCCTGATCGCTCATGCCGTCACCCGCGCCCCGATTCGGCCAGCCATTGGGGAATGCGCCGCTCCAGGTAATAACCCGGTTGGCGGAATGAGCCGTCGACGAAGCCGACATGCCCGCCCCGGGCCTGCAATTCGAATGCGGTCGAACTCGACAACTCACTGGCCTGCGGCAGGCTGTGGGGAAATACGAACGGGTCGTCCGCCGCCTGAATGATCAGGGTCGGCGTGCGAATTTCGCCAAGAAAGTAGCGGCTCGATGCCCGGCGATAATAATCCTCGGCATCGGCAAAACCGTGCAGTGGCGCGGTCACCCGGCCATCGAAATCCCAGAAAGTGCGCATGTTTTCCAGCGAGCCGAGGGCAGCCAGTGCGGCGAGACCGTCCTCGCGCCCGTCGTGCTGGAACTGGCGCTGCTTGTTCTTGATGTAGGCCACCATCTCGCGCATGAAGTGCGCCTGATAGACCTTCGAAAAACCCTGGCCGATACGGTCGGCGCATTGATCCAGTCGAAACGGCACCGACACCGCCACCGCACCGAGCACGCCGCTGGCGCTGCCGGTTTCCCCCAGATGCTTGAGCAGCACGTTGCCGCCAAGGGAATAACCAACCGCATACAGCGGCGCCAGTGGTCGCTTGGCTTTCAGGTGTTTGATGGTTTCGGCGAGGTCTTCACTGGCGCCGGAATGGTAGCTGCGCGGCAACAGGTTCGGCTCGCCGGAGCAGCCGCGCCAGTTCAATGCGACGCTGGCCCAGCCTTGGGCGGCGAGCGCTGCCTGGATTCCAGCCACGTAAGGCGAATTGGAAGAGCCGGTCAGTCCGTGCAGCACCAATACCAGAGGTGCTTCGGCGCTGTGCGGGCCGTGCCAGTCGAGGTCGAGGAAGTCGCCGTCCTCCAGCCACAGGCGTTCGCGCTGGCGATCAAGGTGCACGGTCTTGCGCCACAGCGGCCCCCACAGGGTTTGCAGGTGCGGATTGCCGAGGCCGAAGGCGGGAATGAACGGTTTTGACGAAGGGGACACGATTGCTCTCGATGCAGCGCAGCGAGCCTCGGCTGAGACTCGCCGCTTTTTCAGGCCGGTCGGTTAACCGGCGATCACTGCCATACGTTGCCACAACGCGTAGTACACCCGCCCGGATTTCTGCTCGCGGTGCAGGCGCCAGTTGCCTGGCAGGCCGAGGGTCGATGGCGCGGTTTCGCTTTCAGTGTAGATCCACGAATCATCGGCCAGCCATTGGCGCTCTTCCAGCAGCGTGCACACGGCGGGCAGCAGGTTCTGGTTGAACGGCGGGTCGAGGAACACCAGATCGAACGCGGTCGCGGTCTGGGTTTCCAGATAGCGCAACGCATCAGCGGTCTGCACCTGGCCGTTGGTGCAGCGCAGGGTGCCGAGGTGTTCTTTCAGGCTCGAGACCGCGACATGGCTGGCATCCAGCGCCTGGCCCATGGACGCGCCACGGGACAGCGCTTCCAGAAACAGCGCGCCGCTGCCGGCGAACGGATCGAGCACCTTGGCCCCGGCAACGTACGGCGCGAGCCAGTTGAACAGGGTTTCACGCACACGGTCCGGCGTCGGGCGCAGGCCCGGTGCATCCGGGAAGCTCAGTTTGCGGCTGCGCCACTCGCCGCCGATGATGCGCAACTGGTTCACACCGTTGTGCAGTTTTTGTACAGGTTTCTTTGGACTGGCCATTAATGCTCCGGAACCCCGAGCGGCTGCTCGGCAGGTTTATCAGATGGGGCCGGTAACGGCTTTTGCGGCACGGTCGGGCCAGCGCTGACGATGACCATTTTGTCCGTGCTCAAGTGTTTGTTCAGGGCGTCGCGGACCTGCTCGACGGTCAGGCTCTGGGACTGACGCATGAAGTCGTCCAGATAGCTCAGCGGCAGATTGTAGAAACCCATGGCACCAAGCTGACCGACGATATCGGCGTTGCTCGCGGTGGACAGCGGGAAGCTGCCGGCCAGTTCGCGCTTGGCATCGTCGAGTTCTTTCTGGGTCGGGCCGGTCTTCAGGTAGTCGGCGAGCACGTCCTGCACCAGTTTCAGGGTGCCTTCGCTCATTTCCGCGCGGGTCTGCAGATTGATCATGAACGGGCCGCGCGCCTGCATCGGGCTGAACGCCGAATATACGCCGTAGGCCAGGCCACGCTTCTCGCGGACTTCACTCATCAAACGGGTGCCGAAGCCACCGCCGCCGAGGATCTGGTTGCCCATCGACAGTGCAGCGTAGTCCGGGTCGTCACGGTCGATGCCCAGTTGCGCGAGCATCAGGTTGGTCTGCTTCGACGGGAACTCGATGTGACCGACGCTGGCCTTCGGCTCCTGCGGCTGGGCAATCTTCGCCAGCGCCGGGCCTTTCGGCAGGGCTGCGGAAACCTGATTGGCAATCGCCTCGGCTTCGCTGCGGGACAGATCGCCCACCAGTGCAATCACCACGTTGCCGGCGGCATAGGCCTTGGCGTGGAACTCACGCAGTTGCGCCAGGGTGATCTTCGGCACGCTTTGCGCGCTGCCATCGCTGGAGTGCGCGTACGGGTGATCGCCGTACAGACGCTTCATCAGTTCCAGGCTGGCGAGCTTGCCGGGGTTCTGTTTCTGGTACTCGAAACCGGCGAGCATCTGGTTCTTGATGCGGGCGAAGGAATCGGCGGGGAAGGTCGGTTTGCCGATCACTTCCGAGAACAGTTTGAGTGCCGGCTCGCGTTTGTCGGCGGCACTCAGGCTGCGCAACGAAACGATGGCCATGTCCTTGTAGGCGCCGTTGCCGAAATCCGCACCCAGGCCTTCGAAGCCTTGGGCGATGGCGCCGACATCCTTGCCCGCCACGCCTTCGTTGAGCATGGCGTTGGTCAGCAGGGCCAGGCCCGGCGCGTTGCCGTCCTGGCTGCTGCCGGCGGAGAAGATCAGGCGCATGTCGAACATCGGCAATTCGCGAGCTTCGACGAACAGCACCTTGGCGCCTTCGGCGGTGTTCCAGGTCTGCACGTCGAGCTTGCGGCTGGCCGGGGCCTTGCCGTCGAGCTCGGCCAGCGATTGCAGCTTCTGGCTGGACTTGGCGTTATCCAGCGCTTCGCTGGCCTTGCTGTTGTCGCTCGGCGCCAGATACAGCGCGGCGGAGCCAATGACTGCCACGGCGATCAGGCCGAGCAACAGGCGTGGGGTTTTGCGCTCACTCATGAGTCGTCTCCAGTGGCAGGACGTGGGCGACGCTGAGACGTTCGCGGGTGAAATACAGCTTGGCGGCGTTCTGGATGTCTTGCGGGGTGACGCTTTCCAGATCGGCCAGTTCGGTGTCCATCAGCTTCCACGACAGACCGACGGTCTCCAGCTGGCCGATGGCGGTGGCCTGGCTGGTGATCGAATCGCGTTCGAAAACCAGGCCGGCGATGACTTGCGCCCGCACGCGCTCCAGCTCTTCAGCGGACGGTGCGGTGGTTTTCAGCTGTTCCAGCAGTTTCCACAGGCCGGCTTCAGCCTGGGCCATGGTCTTTTTCTTCTGGGTGTTCGGCGTGGCCGACAGGGTGAACAGGCTGTCACCGCGAGTGTAGGCGTCGTAGCTCGACGAACCGCCGGACACCAGCTCTTCGCCGCGCTCCAGTTGGGTCGGGATGCGCCCGCTGTAGCCGCCGTCCAGCAGCGCCGAGATGAGGCGCAAGGCGTTGATCGAGCGTTTGTCTTCGGCGGTGGCCAGACTCGGCACGTTGAAACCGAGCATCAGGCTGGGCAGCTGGGTCTGCACATGCAGGGTGATCTGGCGTTCGCCGGGTTCGGCCAGTTCCAGCGGCTGCTTCGCCGGTGGCACATCGCGTTTAGGGATCGGACCGAAGTAGCGCTGGGCGAGGGTTTTCACCTCGTCCGGGGTCACGTCACCGACCACCACCAGCGTGGCGTTGTTCGGCACATACCAGGACTGATACCAGTGGCGCAGCTCTTCGACCTTCATCCGGTCGAGGTCGGCCATCCAGCCGATGGTCGGCGTGTGATAACCGCTGGCCGGGTAGGCCATGGCCTTGTAGCGCTCGTAGGCCTTGGACATCGGTTTGTCGTCGGTGCGCAGACGGCGCTCTTCCTTGATGACTTCGATTTCCTTGGCGAATTCGTCGGCCGGCAGGCGCAGATTGGCCATGCGGTCGGCTTCCAGTTCGAAGGCTACGCCCAGACGATCGCGGGCCAGCACCTGGTAGTAGGCGGTGAAGTCATCGCTGGTGAAGGCGTTCTCTTCGGCGCCGAGGTCACGCAGGATCAGCGAGGCTTCACCGGGACCGACTTTCTCGCTGCCCTTGAACATCATGTGCTCGAGGGCATGGGACAGACCGGTCTGGCCCGGGGTTTCGTAACTGGAGCCGACCTTGTACCAGACCTGCGACACCACCACTGGCGCGCGATGGTCTTCGCGCACGACGACTTTAAGACCGTTGTCGAGGGTGAATTCGTGGGTCGGTTGCGGGTCGGCCGCCAGGGCCGAAAGGGGCAGGCAGACTGTGCTGAGCAGCAGGCCTGCGGCGCGGCGGGCTAGAGCATTCATTCGTTTTTAAACCTGTTCGGCTGCCCGCTTGGTCTTAGCCTAGGCGGGCGAGGAGGTGCTAGGATACTGATCCGTTTTACTGGCGGCCACGCCTATCAGGCCACTGATCGGTCTATAGGTTGTACGGGTTACCGGCAGAAGCTTTGAGTTTGTCAGCTAAACTCTGCGTTTTCGCCGACGATGCCGTTCCAGTCCTTCGTATTTAAAGACCTTTGAGGTGCTTTTGGCGCCTCGACAAAATGTTGCGCGTGAACAAGCTGGGTGAAACACAGTCTGTTCTGCATCGAATATTTATTTGCCGGGGCGCCCCTGTGGCGCGTCGCTACCGTGAGATAGCCGTCCTCCATGTTTGGTTCCAACGACGACAAGAAGACCCCAGCTGCGGCTGGCGAGAAGAAAAGCCTGTTCGGATGGCTGCGCAAAAAGCCGCAGGAACCCGTCGTCGAACAGCCGACTGCCATTCCTGAGCCAGCCCCGGCGCCAGCACCTGTCATAGAAGAAGTGCCGGCGCCGGTTGTGCTGCCGATTGCCGAGCCGGTGTTGCAACCGGTGGCCGAAGTCGAGCCTGAAGCGCCGGCTGCCGCTGAACTGCCGCTGACCCCGGCTGCCCAGCCATGGCTGACCTTGCCCGTGGCGGAAGAGCCGGTGGCACTGGTTGAAGAGGCTGCGCCGCACGTCACGCCGCCGATTCCGGCACCGGTTGCGTTCACTCCCGAGCCTGTTCAAGCGCCGGTGGTCGAACCTGCTCCTGTCATTCCCGAGCCGGTGGTCGCTGCGCCGGTTGCACCGATTGTCACTGCGCCCGAGCCTGCACCTGCACCTGCACCTGCACCTGCACCTGCACCTGCACCTGCACCTGCACCGGTCGTCGCAGCGCCAGTCGCTGTCGTCGAAAATCCGGTGGAGGCGCCGCGCACCGAGGAAACCAAGGCCGGCTTCTTCGCCCGCCTCAAGCAAGGTCTGTCGAAGACCAGCGCCAGCATCGGCGAGGGCATGGCCAGCCTGTTCCTCGGTAAGAAAGCCATCGATGACGATCTACTAGACGACCTCGAAACCCGTCTGCTGACCGCCGACGTCGGCGTCGAGGCGACTTCGGTGATCATCCAGCGCCTGACCCAGAAGGTCGCACGTAAAGAGCTGGCCGATTCCGACGCACTGTACAAATCCCTGCAGGCCGAACTGGCCGCGATGCTCAAGCCGGTCGAGCAGCCGCTGAAGATTGCTTCGCAGAACAAGCCGTTCGTGATCCTGGTGGTTGGCGTCAATGGCGCCGGCAAGACCACCACCATCGGCAAGCTGGCGAAGAAGCTGCAACTGGAAGGCAAGAAAGTCATGCTCGCCGCCGGTGATACCTTCCGTGCCGCCGCGGTCGAGCAGTTGCAGGTCTGGGGCGAGCGCAACAAGATTCCGGTGATCGCCCAGCACACGGGCGCCGACTCGGCTTCGGTGATCTTCGACGCCGTGCAGGCCGCCAAGGCCCGTGGCATCGATGTGCTGATCGCCGACACCGCCGGCCGGCTGCACACCAAAGACAACCTGATGGAAGAACTGAAGAAGGTTCGCCGGGTGATCGGCAAGCTCGACGCCGATGCGCCGCACGAAGTGCTGCTGGTGCTTGATGCCGGCACCGGTCAGAACGCCATCAACCAGGCCAAGCAATTCAACCAGACCGTCGAACTGACCGGCCTGGCGCTGACCAAGCTCGACGGCACCGCCAAGGGCGGGGTGATTTTCGCCCTGGCCAAGCAATTCGGTCTGCCGATCCGCTACATCGGCGTCGGTGAAGGCATCGACGATCTGCGTACCTTTGAAGCCGAACCCTTTGTCCAGGCACTGTTTGCCGAGCGGGAGCGTTCATGATTCGTTTCGAACAGGTCGGTAAGCGCTACCCGAACGGTCACGTCGGCTTGCATGAGCTGAGCTTTCGAGTCCGTCGCGGCGAGTTCCTGTTTGTCACCGGCCACTCCGGTGCCGGTAAATCCACGTTGTTGCGCCTGCTGCTGGCGATGGAGCGTCCGACCAGCGGCAAACTGCTGTTGGCCGGGCAAGACCTGAGCACCATCAGCAATGCGCAGATTCCGTTCCTGCGCCGGCAGATCGGCGTGGTGTTCCAGAATCACCAGTTGCTGTTCGATCGCACGGTGTTCAACAACGTCGCGCTGCCGTTGCAGATCCTCGGGCTGTCCAAGGCGGAAATCGCCAAGCGCGTCGATTCGGCGCTGGAGCGCGTGGCGCTGTCGGACAAGACCGATCTGTACCCCGGCGACCTGTCCACCGGTCAGCAACAGCGCGTCGGCATCGCCCGCGCCATCGTGCACCGTCCGGCCCTGCTGCTGGCGGACGAACCGACCGGTAACCTCGACCCGCGTCTGGCGGCCGAAATCATGGGCGTGTTCGAAGACATCAACCGTCTGGGCACCAGCGTGCTGATCGCCAGTCACGACCTGGCCCTGATTGCGCGCATGCGCCATCGCATGCTGACCCTGCAACGCGGCCGATTGATCGGCGATGGGGAGGCTGGCGAATGAGTGCAACACGTAGTCCGAAGGTTTCCGAGCGCGTGGCCCCGAAAGCCGCCGATCCGCAGCCGCCGAAGAAGAAAAAGCACGACGAGGATGATGGTCCGGACTTCGCCACGCTGTTTCGTGCCTGGATCGAAAGCCATCGCGCCAGCTGGATCGACAGCCTGCGCCGTCTCGGTAAGCAGCCGATTGGCAGCTTCTTCACCTGCATGGTGATGGCGGTTGCGCTGAGCCTGCCGATGGGGCTGTCGTTGTTGCTGAACAACGTCGAGCGTCTGGGTGGTTCGTGGCAGCGTGCGGCGCAGATCTCGTTGTATCTGGAGCTCGAAGCCAGTCCGGCTCAGGGCGAAGCGTTGCGTGACCAGATCAAAGGCATGCCCGGCGTAGCTGATGCTGAATATGTCGGCCGCGATCAGGCGCTGGAAGAGTTCCAGCAACAGTCCGGATTGGGCGAAGCCTTGCGCGAGCTGCCGGAAAACCCGCTGCCGGGCGTTGTGCTGGTGACGCCGAACGAGGTCGACAAGCCGACGCTGGAAGCATTAAGACAAAAACTTTCAGAGCTGCCCAAGGTACAACAGGCGCAACTTGATCTAGTCTGGGTCGAGCGTCTGGCCGCCATCCTCAAGCTCGGCGACCGCTTTGTCTTCGGTCTGACGGTGTTGCTGGTTTCCGCATTACTTTTGGTGATAGGCAATACCATTCGTCTTCATATTGAAAACCGCCGCACAGAGATAGAAGTGATTAAACTCGTCGGCGGCACCGACAGCTATGTGCGTCGTCCCTTCCTTTATATGGGCGCGTTGTATGGCTTCGGTGCAGGGCTGCTGTCCTGGGGTGTGCTGGCGTTCGGCCTGAACTGGCTGAACGACGCGGTGGTTGGGCTGGCCGGCTTGTACGGCAGTGATTTCGCACTGGCCGGAGTGCCAGTTGCCGACGGTCTGTCGCTCTTGCTTGGCGCGGTGCTGTTGGGTTATATCGGTGCATGGATTGCAGTCGCACGTCATCTCAGGGAGCTGGCGCCGAAGTAGAATCTTTTTTGCGCGTGATTGACCTTGCGGTTTTTTGGGAACTTGTACCTGAGTTCCCGGTCAATTTTTCGCAGTGCCGAAAGGCGCGAGTATGTAAGTCGGAGGTTTTTTCGTATGACCAATTCTTTGCAACCTGCGTATGCATTGGTTCCGGGCGCAAACCTGGAAGCCTATGTGCACACCGTCAACAGCATTCCATTGCTGACGCCGGAGCAGGAGCGTGAACTGGCCGAGAGTCTCTACTATGAGCAGGATCTTGGGGCGGCTCGGCAGATGGTGCTCGCCCACCTGCGATTTGTCGTACACATTGCCCGTAGCTATTCCGGCTACGGTCTGGCTCAGGCTGACCTGATCCAGGAAGGCAACGTCGGCCTGATGAAGGCCGTGAAGCGCTTCAACCCGGAAATGGGCGTGCGTCTGGTGTCCTTTGCGGTGCACTGGATCAAGGCCGAGATTCACGAGTTCATCCTGCGCAACTGGCGGATCGTGAAAGTCGCGACCACCAAGGCCCAGCGCAAGCTGTTCTTCAACCTGCGCAGCCAGAAGAAGCGTCTGGCCTGGCTGAACAACGAGGAAGTCCACCGTGTGGCGGAAAGCCTCGGCGTCGAGCCCCGTGAAGTGCGTGAGATGGAAAGTCGCCTGACCGGTCATGACATGGCCTTCGACCCGGCTGCCGAAGCCGACGACGACAGTGCTTTCCAGTCGCCGGCCAACTATCTGGAAGACCACCGGTACGACCCAGCGCGTCAACTGGAAGATGCCGACTGGAGCGACAACTCCAATCACAATCTGCACGAAGCGCTGGAAGTGCTGGACGAACGCAGCCGCGACATCCTCTACCAGCGCTGGCTGGCAGAAGAGAAAGCCACGTTGCACGACCTGGCGCAGAAGTACAACGTGTCGGCCGAGCGGATCCGTCAGCTCGAGAAGAGCGCGATGAACAAGCTCAAGTTGTCGATTGCCGCGTAACCGGTAGTCCGGCAATAAAAAAACGCCCCGATCAGTGATGATCGGGGCGTTTTTGTGTGCGCTTCAAAAGCTCATTGGGCCCAGGGTGCGCGGCGTGAATCATCGAGTGTCAGCAGATAGCTGTCGCCACCCAACTGGCTCATCTGCTGGCGAATCCAGCCCGCCCGGCGCGAAACATAGGAAGTCGGGTGACTGGCGCTCCAGACCCGGGGATTGGGCAATACGGCTGCCAGATAACTCGCCTGCTGGCGGGACAAAGACTTGGCGCTTACGCCAAAGTGATGCCGTGCCGCCGCTTCTGCGCCAAACACGCCGTCGTCCCACTCGACACTGTTCAGGTACACCTCAAGAATCCGCTGCTTTGGCCAGAACACTTCGATCAGCGCGGTAAACCACGCTTCCAGTCCTTTGCGCAGATAGCTGCGGCCGGACCACAAGAACAGGTTTTTCGACACTTGCTGGCTCAGCGTGCTGGCACCGCGAATCGAACCGCCGAGTTCGTTGTGGGCCAGTGCGGCCTTGATCGCACTCAGGTCAAAACCCCAGTGCTCGGGGAATTTCTGGTCTTCACCGGCAATCACCGCGACCTTCAGGTCATCGGAGATCTCGTCCCACGGCTTCCAGGTGCGTTGCAGGTCGATCGGCTCGCCGTCGACCCAGGATTCGATCTTGCGCTCGACCATCAGCGCCGTGCCCGGCGGCGGCACGAAACGAAACACCAACACCAGCAATACGCTGCCGCCCGCGAACCAGAGCAGGGCCTTCGTGAAACGACGGAGAAATAAACGCAGCATAGAGATGGCTTGGCCGAACCGGTTGAGCGGGCCATTATACAGACCCTGCCGATCGAGTCTGAGTGGAGTTCTACATGCTGCGTAGCTTTCTGATGCTGGCTGCCTTCTTTGGTTTTACCGGTGTCGGCCTTGGCGCATTCGCCGCCCATGGCCTGAAAAACCGCCTGACCCCCGAGTACCTCGCGATCTTCCACACCGGCGTCACCTATCAACTGGTGCACGCGCTGGCGCTGTTCGGCGTGGCGCTGCTGGCCACGCAGCTTCAGGGGCGTCTGGTCGCCTGGGCCGGTATCTCGTTCAGCATCGGCATCCTGCTGTTCTCCGGCAGTCTGTACCTGCTGACCACCGTCGGCATCGGCAAGCTCGGCATCATCACCCCGTTCGGTGGCCTGGCGTTCCTGATCGGCTGGCTGTGCCTCGGACTCGCCGCCTGGCGCCTGCAGCCAACCGCTTGACGCTTGGTGCTGACCTTTAGGTCATGATCGGGCTAGAATGCCACCCCCTAAAAAGTGATGGCGGCGTTGCGCATGCGCATTCAGTTGAACGGTGAATCCTTTGAACTGCCCGACGGTGAAACCGTTGCGGCCCTGCTGACCCGTCTGGACCTGACCGGACGCCGCGTCGCGGTCGAACTCAATCTGGATATCGTCCCGCGCAGCCAGCACGCCGACACCACTTTGAATGACGGCGACAACGTCGAAGTGGTGCACGCCATCGGCGGCGGCTAGTCGCCAGGCCTGGATGGGCCGAGAATTCTGCAAGACCCTCACCCCAACAGAGGATTTCCCATGAGCATCGTTCGTAGCGACAAGCCTTTCGTTCTGGCCGGTCGTACTTACCAGTCGCGTTTGCTGGTCGGTACCGGCAAGTACCGTGACATGGAAGAAACCCGCCTGGCCATCGAAGCCTCGGGTGCCGAGATCGTCACCTTCGCGGTGCGCCGCACCAACCTGGGCCAGATCGAAGGCGAGCCGAACCTGCTCGAAGTGCTGTCGCCGGATCGCTACACCTTCCTGCCGAACACCGCCGGCTGCTACGACGCGGTCGAAGCCGTGCGCACCTGCCGCCTGGCCCGTGAGCTGCTCGATGGCCACAACCTGGTGAAGCTGGAAGTGCTGGCCGACCAGAAAACCCTGTTCCCCAACGTGATCGAAACCCTCAAGGCCGCCGAAGTGCTGGTCAAGGAAGGTTTCGACGTGATGGTTTACACCAGTGATGACCCGATCATCGCCCGGCAACTGGCGGAAATCGGCTGCATCGCGGTGATGCCGCTGGCCGGCCTGATCGGCTCGGGCCTGGGGATCTGCAACCCGTACAACCTGCAGATCATCCTCGAAGAAGCCAAAATTCCGGTGCTGGTGGATGCCGGTGTCGGTACCGCTTCCGATGCCACCATCTCCATGGAGCTGGGCTGTGACGCCGTGCTGATGAACTCGGCCATCGCCCACGCCCAGCAGCCGATCATGATGGCCGAAGCCATGAAACACGCGATCGTCGCGGGCCGCCTGGCCTACCTCGCCGGCCGCATGCCGAAAAAACTCTATGCCAGCGCCTCTTCGCCGCTGGATGGTCTGATCAAGTAAGAGCTATTGATGACTGAATCGAACGACACGCCAATCCAGACGGAAGAAGGCGACGAGCGCCAACACCGCCGCATCAAGAGTTTCGTGATGCGCGCCGGGCGCATGACCGAAGGCCAGCAACGCGGCCTGGATCAGGGCGCGCCGAAGTTCGTCCTGCCGCTGGCCGACGCGCCGGTGGATTACGATCAGGTGTTCGGCCGTTCCGCGCCGCGTTCGCTGGAGATCGGTTTCGGCATGGGCCACTCGCTGCTGGAAATGGCAGCCGCTGCGCCGGAACAGGATTTCATCGGTGTCGAGGTTCACCGTCCGGGTGTCGGCGCGCTGCTCAATGGCGTGCTGACTCAGGGCCTGACCAACCTGCGGGTCTACGATTGCGACGCGATCGAAGTACTGAACCGCTGCATCGCCGACAATAGCCTCGATCGCCTGATGCTGTTCTTCCCGGACCCGTGGCACAAGAGCCGTCACCACAAGCGCCGCATCGTCCAGGCGTCCTTCGCTGAGCTGGTGCGCAGCAAGCTGAAAGTCGGCGGCATTCTGCACATGGCCACCGACTGGGAGCCGTATGCCGAATACATGCTGGAAGTGATGAACGTCGCCCCGGGCTACCGCAACCTCGCCGAAGACGGCAAGTGCGTACCACGCCCGGCCGAACGCCCGATCACCAAGTTCGAACGCCGCGGCGAACGTCTTGGGCATGGCGTGTGGGATCTGAAGTTCGAAAAGCAGTCCTAAGCATCACGCAATAAAAACTGTGGGAGCGAGCTTGCTCGCGATGAGGCCATAACATTCAACATTTATGTCGTCTGTTACACCGCCATCGCGAGCAAGCTCGCTCCCACAGTTGTTTTGTATGTGCTGAAAATCAGCGGCGGTCGGCGACTACGCCGATCAAAACCAGCACCACCAACAGCACCGGCGCCAGGCTGTAGTTATTGAACTGGCTCAGCCCCTTCACCACCCACGGCGTGGCGTAGATCAACGCTGCGCCGCTGCCTACCATGCACAGCAGGGCCATCAGCGGGACGCGCAGGGCGCCGGCGATGCTGCCCAGGCGTTGCTCGACCCAGCCCTTGAAGTCGGCGCCGAACAGCACCAGCAGGCAGCCCACCAGGGCCAGCGCGATTTCCGAAAGATTGCTGCGGCTCCAGCGGGAGACAGTGGCGAGCAGGTCGAGTATCAAATCCATGCGGTTTCCCCGGGAGCCATTCAGCTCAGAAATTTCTGCAGCAAATCGTTGAGAAAGAGTTGTCCGCGCTCAGTGGCCGCCAGACGTGACGGTTCGACCTGCAACAGACCGCTTTGTTCGGCCTCGCGCCGGTGTTCATCGAGGCTTTCCAGCGGCAGGCCGGTGCGCTCGGGGTACAGGCGTGATTCGACGCCGGCGGTCAGGCGCAGGGCGTTCATCAGGAACTCGAACGGCATCTCGTCATTGGTCAGGGCTTTCTCGCCGGCCTGGAAGCTTTTGGCCGGGTTGAGGTAGTCCTTCGGCAGTCGGGTCTTCCAGGTGCGCACGATGCGCCCGTCCGGATGGCTGAGCTTGCCGTGGGCGCCGGCGCCGATACCGATGAAGTCGCCGAAACTCCAGTAGTTGAGGTTATGCCGCGCCGGACGACCCGGTTGGGCGTAAGCGGAAACCTCGTACTGCGCGTAACCGTGTTCGGCCAGCAGCGCCTGTCCGGCTTCCTGAATGTCCCACAACGTGTCGTCTTCCGGCAGCACCGGCGGCTGGTTCCAGAACACGGTGTTCGGCTCCAGCGTCAGCTGATACCAGGAAATGTGCGTCGGTTTCAGCTCGATGGCCTGGCGCAGATCGCTCAGGGCATCGTCCAGCGACTGGTCCGGCAAGCCGTGCATCAGGTCGAGGTTGAAGTTATCGAATCCGGCCTGGCGCGCCATGCCTGCCGCCCGCACGGCTTCATCGCCGTTGTGGATGCGGCCGAGGGCCTTGAGCTTTTCCTGCTGGAAGCTCTGGATACCGATCGACAGGCGATTGATCCCCAGTTTGCGGTAGGCGACGAACTTCTCTTGCTCGAAAGTCCCGGGGTTGGCTTCCAGGGTGATTTCGATGTCATCGGCAAACGGGATGCGTTGTTTGACGCCTTCGAGCAAGCGGCCCAGTGCTTCGGCACTGAACAGGCTCGGCGTACCGCCGCCAAAGAAGATCGAACTCAACTCGCGGCCGTACACCGCGTGCAGATCCTGGTCGAGGTCGGCCAGCAGCGCATCGACGTATTCCTGCTCCGGCAGCACGGGACTGGCGGTGTGGGAGTTGAAGTCGCAATAAGGGCATTTGCGCACACACCACGGGATGTGGATGTACAGCGCCAGGGGCGGCAGTGTCGGCAACGGCGCCCGAGGCGAAGAGGCGGCGCCACCGACGATCAGTGGCGTCGCAGAAGAATCACGGGTCATTTCAAGCCCAGACGCTGGCGCAGCAGATCCATTGCACGGGCGCGGTGACTGATCTGGTTCTTGTCGCTCGGGCTCAGCTCGGCGCTGGACACGTTACGCTCCGGCACCCAGAACAGCGGGTCATAGCCGAAACCGTGTTCGCCGCTGGCGGCAGTCAGGATGCGCCCGTGCCACAGGCCTTCGCAGAGGATTGGCAGCGGATCGTCGGCGTGACGCACCAGCGCCAGCACGCAGACGAACTGCGCGCCACGTTCGGCTTCAGGCACATCTTTCAAAGCGTCGAGCAGTTTGGCGTTGTTCGCCGCGTCGCCCTTGCCGTCGGCGTAGCGCGCGGAGTAGATGCCCGGTGCGCCACCGAGAAAGTCCACTGCCAGACCCGAATCGTCGGCCAGCGCCGGCAGCCCGGAGATGCGCGCGGCATTGCGGGCCTTGAGGATCGCGTTCTCGACGAACGACAGACCGGTTTCTTCCGGCTCCACGCTGCTGAACTCGCCGATCGAGCGCAATTGCACCGATTCGCCGAGCATGGCCTGGAGTTCCTTGAGTTTGCCGGCGTTATGGCTGGCCAGTACGAGTTGCTTGAGGTTCATCATTCGCCGGGGAAAAGCTCTTGGTTGAAATTGATGGTGTTGATCTTGTCACCGTTCTGCACCTTGATTTCGAAGGTGCGGGTTTCCTGCTGTTCCACCGGGTACTGGGCGATGTAATAGATCGCACCCTGTTCGGTAACCTGGCGGAAATTCAGGGTCACGGTCTGGCTGGTCAGATCTTTGACCGTGCCGGTGACATTGGCGATCAGCGGCTTGCCGTCCTTGATCACCGAGACATTGATCACGCCCTGATTCTTGCTGCGGATCAGCTCGGCAGCCTTGGCGATGTCCGGTTGCAGGTAGGTCGAGTTGAAGGTGTTGTAGTGCACCGTCACGTCGCCGAAGGTTTCCTGGCGCTCGCTCTTGATGGCATCGGCTGCCATGGCCGACAGGCTCAGGCAGGCGGCCAGCAGCGTGGTAATCAGGCGTCCCATGTTCGTTCTCCTCGCAATGTCGTGGTTCAGACCGCGATTCTGTGATCCTGCAGCCCCGGGCTGCTGACGCGGTAGATACCGATCTCACCTAACAGATTAGGCCATAGCTTACTGGCCCACCCGTGGCGGTGCTGTTGATCCACGGCAAGCCGATCAATGACCTTCGCCTCACGTTCGCGACAAAGTTCTTCAAAGTCTTCGAAGGTGCAGAAGTGAATGTTCGGCGTGTTGTACCAGGTGTACGGCAGGAACTCGGACACCGGCATCCGGCCCTTGCTCGCCAGATACCAGCGGCAGCGCCAGTGGCCGAAGTTGGGGAAGGTGATGATGCACTGGCGACCGACCCGCAGCATTTCGTCGAGGATCTTGTCCGGGTAGTGCACGGCCTGCAGGGCCTGGGTCATCACGACCACGTCGAAGCTGTTGCTGGCGAAGTTGCCCAGGCCCTTGTCCAGGTCCTGTTCGATGACGTTGATGCCCTTGGCCACGCACTCGGCGATGTTGTCCGGGTCGTTTTCCAGGCCATAACCGGTGACCTGCTTGTGGTCGCGCAGCCAGGTCAGCAACTCGCCGTCACCGCAACCGAGGTCGAGCACGCGGCTGCCGGCGGGGATCCATTCCTGGATGATTTCCAGATCAGCTCTCATGGCTTGTTCACACCGTAATTCGGTTCATGTAATTGCCGAACGCCTGCAAATAACGCGGGATCGGAATCAGGAAGGCGTCGTGGCCCTGGGGCGCGTCGATTTCCAGGTAGCTGACGTCCTTGCGTGCAGCCATCAGTGCGTCCACCAGTTCCCGCGAGCGGGCCGGGGAGAAGCGCCAGTCGGTGGTGAACGACATCACGCAGAACTTGGCTTTCGCGCCTTCGAAGGTTTTCGCCAGGTTATCGTCGAAGTTAGCCGCCGGATCGAAGTAATCCAGCGCCTTGGTCATCAACAGATAAGTGTTGGCATCGAAGCGACCGGAGAACTCTTCACCCTGATAACGCAGGTAGCTTTCGACCTGGAACTCGACGCTGTGAAAGTCGTAGTTGAGTTTTTCGCTCTTCAGGCCACGGCCGAATTTCTCGCCCATGGAGTCGTCGGACAGGTAGGTGATGTGCCCGACCATCCGCGCCAGCATCAGGCCACGCTTGGGGATCACGCCCTGTTCCTGGAACGAGCCGCCGTGGAATTCCGGGTCGGTGAGGATCGCCTGGCGCGCCACTTCGTTGAAGGCGATGTTCTGCGCCGACAGCTTGGGGGCCGAGGCGATGGCCAGGCAGTGGCGAACGCGATCCGGATAGGTGATGGTCCATTGCAGCGCCTGCATGCCGCCGAGGCTGCCGCCGATCACTGCCGCCCACTGGCCGATGCCGAGCAGGTCGGCCAGGCGTGCCTGGCTGTGCACCCAGTCTTCCACGGTCAGCACCGGGAAATCGGCGCCGAACGGCTTGCCGGTGTCCGGGTTGAGGCTGCTCGGGCCGGTGGAGCCGTTACAGCCGCCGAGGTTGTTCAGGCTGACCACGAAGAACTTGTTGGTGTCGATCGGTTTGCCGGGGCCGATGCAGCTGTCCCACCAACCGGGCTTGCGGTCGTCGACGCTGTGATAACCGGCGGCATGGTGGTGGCCGGACAAGGCGTGGCAGATCAACACGGCGTTGCTCGCTTGCGTGTTCAGCGTGCCGTAGGTTTCGTAGATCAGGTCATAAGCGGCCAGCGAACGGCCGCAGGCCAGGGCCAGCGGTTCGCTGAAGTGCGCCGTTTGCGGCGTCACCAGACCAACAGAATCGGGGGGAAAGGCAGCTGGCATCGACCCTGCTCTCGTTGAAATGAGGCGTAAGTCTAAAGACCGCTGCCCCCAGCGGCAAGCAACGATCAGGCCTGATTTGCGCTCGTTCCCACGCGGAGCGTTGGAGCGATCAAGGAAGAGCTAAACCGGGTAAATCCGGGAGTTTCTTCGGTGAGCAAATCTTCATCCGCTTCTGCCGGTTCAACTCACCACTGATCAGACTCACCTGACTCTTGGAAACCCCAAAAGCCTTGGCCAAAAACCCCATCAGATACGCATTGGCCTTGCCCTCGACCGGCGGCGCGGTCAGGCGGATCTTCAGGCGGTCGCCGTGCAGCCCGGCGAAGTCATCGCTGCGGGCTGCCGGTTGCAGGTGACACTCGAGGATCAGGTCGTCACCGTCCCAACGGAACCAGCTCACATCAACAGGCGCAGGATTTCCGGCATCATCGTCATCGCCGCGAGGTTGTTGATCACCAGCATGTCGATCAGCTTCAGCACGAGGAAGGCGAAGATTGGCGACAGGTCCAGACCGCCCATGCTCGGCAGGAGACGGCGGAACGGCGCCAGGGCCGGTTCACATATCTGGTTCACCAGCTCGGCGCCCGGATTGTGGCTGCCTGGTGCGACCCAGGACAGGATGATGCTGATGATCATGGCCCAGAAGAAAATCTTCAGGAACAGCGCGGTCACGCCGATGATCGACCAGATGAACAGTTGCAGCGGGTTGCCGGTGGTGCCGTAGGTCAGCAGCAGGGTCAGTGCCATCAGTGCCAGTTGCACGAGGATTGCCAGCACCAGCGAGGACATGTCGAGGCCGAACAGGCTCGGGATGATCCGGCGCAGTGGCTTGAGCAGCGGCTGGGTAGCCTTGACCACGAACTGGCACAGCGGGTTGTAGAAGTTCGCCCGTACCAGTTGCAGGACGAAGCGCAGCAGCACGATCAGCAGGTACAGGCTGCCGAGGGTTTGCAGCACGTAGACCGCTGCGGTGTTCAATCCAATCATGTAAGGCTCCTTATTTGCCCAGTTGTTCGGCCATCTCGGCCGAGCGGTGCGCGGCGGCGCCGAGTGCTTTTTCCACCAGGGCTTCGAAGCCGCCGGCCTGGAACGATTTGATCGCAGCTTCAGTGGTACCCGCTGGCGAGGTCACGCGGCGGCGTAGTTCGGCGGCGTCGACGTCGCTGGAAACCGCCATGTGCGCGGCGCCCAGCGCAGTTTGCAGGGTCAGTTGCTCGGCGGTTTCCTTCGGCAGGCCGAGTTTGACGCCGGCAGCGGTCATGGCTTCGATCAGCAGGAAGAAGTACGCAGGGCCGGAACCGGAGACGGCGGTGACCGCGTCCAGTTGCTGCTCTTCGTTCAGCCACAGGGCGATGCCCACGGCGGACAGCAGCTCTTCAGCCTGCTGGCGCTGTTCGGCGCTGACTTCGCCGGTGGCGTACAAGCCGCTCACGCCCTGACGCAGCAACGCCGGGGTATTGGGCATGCAGCGTACGATCGGCTGCTCGCCAAGCCATGCAGTCATGCTGGCGCAGGTGATGCCGGCGGCGATGGACACCACCAGTTGGTTCGGCTTCAGGCTTGGGCGGATCGCTTCGCACACGGCCTTCATGGCCTGCGGCTTGACCGCCAGCACGACAACGTCGGCGCCGTCGATGGCCTGGGCGTTGTCAGCGAAGGTTTCGATGCCGTGCTCGGCGCTGACCCGGTTGCGGGTCTCTTCGCCCGGATCGCTGGCGCGGATGTGTGCGGCTTCCAGACCCTTGGCCCGCAGGCCGCCGATCAGGCTGGCGGCCATGTTGCCGGCACCGATAAAGGCAATACGCGTGTCGCTCATGTCAGGTCCTTATCTGGAAATCATCAAGATTGGGAGTAGTCGCGAGCGCCAAACAGGGCCGTACCGATACGGACCCAGGTGGCGCCCTGGGCAATGGCCGACTCGAGGTCGTGGCTCATGCCCATGGAAAGTGTGTCGAGCGGCAGATCGAGGCCGGCCTGCAATTTCCGGACGGCAGCGAATGCAGCATCCTGCTCGGCGCGATCTTCGGTAGGCTCGGGAATCGCCATCAGCCCGCGCAACTTCAAGCGCGGCAGGGCGCCGATGGCCTGAGCCAGGGCCGGCAGGTCGGCCGGGGTGCAGCCGGACTTGCTGGCTTCACCGCTGACGTTGACCTGAATGCAGATGTTCAGTGGCGGCAGATCCGCCGGACGTTGCTCGGACAGGCGTTGGGCGATTTTCAGGCGATCCACGGAGTGCACCCAGGCGAAGTGCTCGGCAATCGAGCGGGTCTTGTTCGACTGAATGGGGCCGATGAAGTGCCAGATCAAGGGCAGGTCGGCCAGTTCGAGCTGTTTGCCCAAAGCTTCCTGCAGATAGTTCTCGCCAAAGTCGCGCAGGCCGGCGGCGTACGCTTCGCGCAGGGCTTCGGCGGGTTTGGTCTTGCTAACGGCCAGCAGCTGGACGCTGTTTTCATCGCGGCCGGCGGCTTGAGTCGCTGCCTGGATGCGCGAACTAACGTGGAGAATGTTGTCTGCTATCGTGGACATCAAGAGGCGCCAGCGGTCTGAAGGTTCGCGGCATTCTACTGGAATTGAGGGACGCTATGGATATCACTGAACTGCTGGCCTTCAGCGCCAAACAGGGCGCTTCCGACCTGCACCTGTCTGCCGGACTGCCGCCGATGATCCGCGTGGATGGCGATGTGCGGCGGATCAATCTGCCGGCGCTGGATCACAAACAGGTGCATGAACTGATCTACGACATCATGAACGACACCCAGCGGGTGGAGTTCGAGAAACATCTGGAAACCGACTTTTCCTTCGAAGTGCCGGGCGTGGCGCGGTTTCGGGTCAATGCCTTCAACCAGAACCGTGGCGCCGGCGCCGTGTTCCGCACCATCCCGTCGAAAGTGCTGAGCATGGAAGACCTCGCCATGGGCGATGTCTTTCGCAAGATCACCGACGCCCCGCGCGGGCTGGTGCTGGTGACCGGGCCGACCGGTTCCGGCAAATCCACTACCCTGGCGGCGATGATCGATTACCTCAACACCCACCGTCATCACCACATCCTGACCATCGAAGACCCGATCGAATTCGTTCACGAATCGCGCAAATGCCTGATCAATCAGCGTGAAGTCCATCGCGATACCCGCAGTTTTGCCACGGCACTGCGCTCGGCGCTGCGGGAAGACCCGGACGTGATCCTGGTGGGCGAGATGCGCGACCTGGAAACCATCCGCCTGGCGCTGACCGCTGCGGAAACCGGGCATCTGGTGTTCGGCACGCTGCACACCACTTCGGCGGCCAAGACCATCGACCGGGTGGTGGACGTGTTTCCGGGGGACGAGAAGTCCATGGTGCGCTCGATGTTGTCCGAGTCGTTGCTGGCCGTGGTGTCGCAGACGCTGATCAAGAAGATCGGTGGCGGCCGGGTGGCGGCGCACGAAATCATGCTGGGAACGTCGGCGATCCGGAATCTGATCCGCGAGGACAAGGTGGCGCAGATGTATTCGGCGATCCAGACCGGCGGGTCGCTGGGGATGCAGACACTCGACATGTGCCTGAAGGATCTGGTGACCAAGGGCCTGATCAGTCGCGAACACGCGCGGGAGAAGGCGCGGACGCCGGATAACTTCTAGTGACGAAAAAAAAACGCAGCCCGAGGGCTGCGTTTTTTGTGATCTGCAAGGATCAGCGCTGTACTACGCGCATTTGCTTGCCGCCCGGTTCTTTCGGCAGCACGCGCTTGGCAACCACGTAATGCTGTTCCCAATACGGTTTGTTCAGCGTATCGATGCTCACCGCTTTGCCGCGACGCGGCGCGTGTATGAAGCGGTCGTTGCCCAGGTAGATGGCAACGTGATTGACCCTACGGCTCTTGATGTTGAAGAAAATCAGGTCGCCAGGCTTGAGATCCTTGCGCTCGACTTTCTCGCCGTGGCCGCTGGCCATGGCATTCGAGGTGCGCGGCAGGTCGAACGTGGCGTCGTTGAACGCGTATTTCACCAGGCCGCTGCAGTCGAAGCCTTTACTCGGGCTGCTGCCGCCCCAACGGTAAGGTGTACCGAGGACGTTCACCGCGCGACTGAGGACGTTGCTGCTTTCCTTGTTCGCCATCGGTGGAACCAGCTTGCCGTGACCCTTGCTGGCGAGCGTGGTGTGTTTCGTTTGTTTGCCTTTGTTCGAAGGAGCAGAGGCATGGGATTTGGGAGTGAAACCGTTAACGTTGGGAAGACGTTGCTCACGATTGGTGGCGTGGGCGGCCAGTGGCATTAATAGGCAAATAGTTAGCCATGTCTTGAAAAATGGACGCATTAGGCAGGGCTCTTATGTGTTAGCGCGCAACTTTATAACAGCTTTTTTGTCCCTTCCGAGGCCGTTGGTCGATTCAAAAGGCGGGCAACGGAACCAAACAAGCGGCAAATAGACGCAATTGTCGGACAGAAGTCAGGTGCTATAAGGCTTTGACGGACCACAAGGTAGCATTTGCCGTACGTCGGCTACATGTAAAAAAGTCACAAAGAATTAAAGAAAATTTATCTATCGCGTGTATCGAGGTCTTCATGAACCGCTATCAGCTGCCCCGTGTGAAGGAAAAGGACACCCATAGCAAGGTGATCGGTTACCTGTTGTGGATCTTCGGTTTTACCGGGTCGCACCGCTTCTATTACGGCAAGCCGGTGACCGGCACGATCTGGTTTTTCACCTTCGGCCTGCTGGGAATTGGCTGGCTGATCGACGTGTTCCTGATCCCGGCAATGGACCGGGAAGCGGACCTGCGCTTTGCGGCGGGGCCAATCGAATACAACGTGGCGTGGATACTCCTGACGTTCCTCGGCGCGTTCGGCGTGCACCGGATGTATCAGGGCAAGTGGATCAGCGGGGTGGTCTATCTGCTGACCGGCGGGTTGTTCTTTCTGGGCGTGCTGTATGACTTCTGGACGCTGAACGATCAGGTTTCGGTGCGTAACGCCGAAGGGCGGGGCGCCTTTCAGTAAGTGATGGCGAGGGAGCAAGCTCCCTCGCGATTTTTTTATGCCTGATGGCTGATCCGGCCATCCACCAGGGTGTAACGCACCACACCCGGCAGGCTGTGGCCGAGGAACGGGCAGTTCTCGCCCTTCGACAGCCAGCTCTCGCCGGCAACGGTCGAAGCCTTCGGATCGAACAGCACGATATCCGCCGCGCCGCCCACTGCCAGTTTGCCCGCCGGCAGGCGCAGGGCCTCGGCCGGGCCGGCGCTCAGGCGGGCCAGCAGCGTCGGCAGATCCAGCAGACCATCCTCGACCAGCGTCATAGCCAGCGGCAGCAGCAGTTCGACGCTGCTGATGCCCGGCTCGGTCGCGCCGAACGGGGCGAGTTTGGCATCGCGCTCATGGGGCTGGTGATGGCTGGAGATCGCCGAAACCACCCCGGACTTCACCGCTTCGCGCAGACCGTCGCGGTCGGCGCGGGTGCGCAGCGGCGGTTGTACGTGATACAGGCTGCTGAAGTCGATCAGCGCTTCATCCGTCAGGATCAGCTGATACAGGGCGACATCCGCCGTGACTTTCAAGCCACGGGCCTGGGCCTGAGCGATCAGGGCCACGCCGCGGGCGCTGGTCAGTTGACTGAAGTGGGCACGTACGCCGGTCTGCTCGACCAGCAGCAGGTCCCGGGCCAGGGCCACTGTTTCAGCGGTTTCCGGGATGCCCGGCAGGCCGAGGAAACTGGCGGTGGCGCCTTCGTGGGCCAGGCCGCCGTCGGCGAGGTCGTGATCCTGGGAGTTGAAAATCACCGTCAGGTCGAAGGTTGCCGCGTAGTCCAGCGCCCGGCACAGGGTGCGGGTGTTGCGGAAGCTCTCCAGACCGTTGCCGAACGCCACGCAACCGGCGTCGCGCAGGGCAACGAGCTCGGCCAGTTGCTCGCCATCCAGGCCTTTGCTCAGTGCGCCGATCGGGAACACCTTGGTGTTGCCGGCCTCGCGGGCGCGGTCGAGGATCAGCTCGGCCACGGCGGAGGTGTCGAGTACCGGTTTGGTCTTCGGCGGGCAGCACAGGCTGGTTACGCCGCCGGCCGCAGCCGCGCGGGTTTCGCTGGCGATGGTGCCTTTGCGGCTGTAGCCCGGCTCGCGCAGGGCGACGTTCAGGTCGACGAGGCCCGGAGCGGCGACAAGGCCTTGGGCGTCGATGGTTTCCACAGCGGTGAAACCGGCCGGTGCGGCGCCAAGGGCGACGATCTTGCAGGCTTCAACGTGAATATCGGTGATTTGATCCAGGCCGCTGCTTGGATCGATGACGCGGGCGCCGAGAATGCTGAGCTTCACTGGGCGTTCTCCTGCTCGAATTGGCGCTGGGCTGTTTGTCCGCTCATGGCCATGGACAGCACGGCCATACGGATTGCGATGCCGTAGGTGACTTGATTGAGGATCACCGAGTGCGGGCCGTCGGCCACCGCCGACTCGATCTCCACGCCACGGTTGATCGGCCCCGGGTGCATGACGATGCAATCGGGTTTGGCGCCGGCCAGGCGCGCGGTGGTCAGGCCGAACAGGCGGTAGAACTCGCCCTCGCTCGGCAGCAGGCCGCCGGTCATGCGCTCGCGTTGCAGGCGCAGCATGATCACCACGTCGACGTCTTTCAGGCCTTCGGTCATGTCGGTGTAAACCTTCACGCCGTACTGCTCGATACCGATCGGCAGCAGGGTTTTCGGCGCGATCACGCGGATGTCCTGGCAACCGAGGGTCTTCAGGGCGAGCATGTTCGAGCGTGCCACCCGCGAGTGCAGGATGTCGCCGACGATGGCCACCGAGAGGTTTTCGAAGCTGCCCTTGTGCCGACGGATGGTCAACATGTCGAGCATGCCCTGGGTCGGGTGGGCGTGACGGCCGTCGCCGCCGTTGATGATCGCCACCTGCGGGCAGACATGCTCGGCGATGAAGTGCGCGGCGCCCGAGTCACCGTGGCGCACGACGAACATGTCGGCGGCCATGGCTTCGAGGTTGCGCAGGGTGTCGAGCAGGGTTTCGCCCTTGCTGGCCGACGAGGTCGACACGTTCAGGGTGATCACGTCCGCCGACAGCCGCTGGGCCGCCAGTTCGAAGGTGGTGCGGGTGCGGGTGGAGTTTTCGAAGAACACGTTGCACACGGTCTTGCCGCGCAGCAACGGGACCTTCTTCACGGCCCGGGCACCGACTTCGAGGAACGAGTCGGCGGTGTCGAGGATTTCCGTCAGCAACTCGCGGCGCAGGCCGTCGAGCGAGAGGAAGTGGCGCAGCTGGCCCTGATCATTGAGCTGCAGCGGGCGCTTGGTATCTAGAGGCGTCATCGCGAAGGGGACTCTCAATAGGGCGGATTAAAGGGCAAGGTCTTGCAGTTCGAGGGCCAGCTCCGGCCCGGACAGCTTGACCCGCTCGTGGGCGGCCAGCGACAGCGTCGCGCCGACCACGTTCGGGCGGATCGGCAGTTCGCCGGCGTCCAGGTCCAGCAGGCAGACCAGCGTCACGCTGGCCGGGCGGCCGTAGTCGAACAGTTCGTTCATGGCGGCGCGGATGGTCCGGCCGCTCATCAGTACGTCGTCGATCAGCACCAGATGCTGGCCTTCGATTTCGAAGGGCAGGGCGGACGGGCGCACTTGCGGGTGCAGGCCGTTCTGGCTGAAGTCGTCGCGGTAGAAGGAAACGTCCAGCGTACCCAATGGCGCATCGCTGCCCAGCTCTTCGAGCAGGGCCTGGGCGACCCAGACACCGCCGGTGCGGATGCCGATGTAACGCGGTTCGCTGATACCACGCTGGGCAAGGTGCGCCTTGAGGCGTGTCGCCATCTGGCTGATCAGATCGGCGGGATTGGGCAGGCTCATGGTTGCTCCTTCTCGGGGTCGAGCCGGTTCTCGCGAACCGGGGCTCGGGTTGTAGCCAAAAGAAAAGCGCCGTAGCGCTTGTCAGGATTCAAACAGTGCGGTGTTTTCGTCGAGCCAGCCCTGCAGCAGCAGGGCGGCGGCGATGGCGTCCACCGGGTTGTCGCGGTAACTGCCTTTCTGTCCGCCGCGCACCAGTCGCTCGCCCTTGGCTTCGAAGGTCGTCAGGCGCTCGTCGTGGGTATAGAAGGGCAGGTTGTAGCGGCCGTTGAGGCGGCGGGCGAATTTCTCGGCGCGGGCGCACATCTCGCTGGGCGTACCGTCCATGTTCAGCGGCAGGCCGACCACCACGGCGTCGGGTTTCCATTCCTTTATCAGGGCTTCGACCTGGTTCCAGTCCGGCACACCGTTCTGTGCCTTCAAGGTGCACAGTTCGCGGGCCTGGCCGGTAATCACCTGGCCGACCGCCACGCCGATCTGTTTGGTGCCGTAGTCGAAGCCGAGGATCAGGCGCAGGGCCATCAGGCGTGCCCTGCCTGGCTGGTCAGCAGATTGAGATTGATCCCCAGGTGCTTGGCCGCCGCTTCCAGGCGCAGTTCGCTGCTGGTGTTGAACAGGATGTCGGCGTCGTACGGGCAGGTCAGCCAGGCGTTGTCGGCCATTTCAGCCTCCAGTTGCCCGGCTTCCCAACCGGCGTAGCCGAGGGTGATCAGGCTTTTCGCCGGGCCGACGCCGTCAGCGATGGCGAACAGCACGTCTTGCGAGGTGGACAGTGCGAGGTCGCCCTCCAGCTCGACAGTGGCCTGGAACGTCTTGCCCGCCGGATGCAGCACGAAACCGCGATCGGTCTGCACCGGGCCGCCGATGAAGATCGGCACATGCTGGCACAGCGCTGGCGGATCGATGTCCGGGCGCAATTGCTCGAGGATGTCGGCCAGATTCAGCTCTTGCGGTCGGTTGACCACCAGCCCCATTGCGCCATTGGCCGTGTGCTCGACGATGTAGGTCAAGGTGTGGGCAAAGTTCGGGTCGGCCATGTGTGGCATGGCGATCAGGAAGTGATGCTTGAGGTAGCTGGGGCTGACGTTTTTCATGTGCGGTAGTGTGGCGTTCGGGGGGCGAACTGACAAGCTGGAGATGCAAGCAACACATCGATCCATCGTGGGAGCGAGCCTGCTCGCGAAAGCAGTGTGTCATTCAATATTCATGTAGCTGATCCACCGCATTCGCGAGCAGGCTCGCTCCCACAGGGGTTCCGCGGGGGTCAGTTACTGGAGAGCTTGTCGCCCCGGGCGAATTTCCAGGTACGGATGATTTCCAGCCGGTCGATGTCCGACAGATCCCCGGTAAACGGTGCGAAAGGCGCGGCCAGCCGCACGATGCGCTGCGCCGCCTGATCCAGCAGTGGCTGGCCGGAAGATTCCAGCACCAGCACTTCATACAGCGAGCCGTCGCGGTTGATCGACACCATCAGACGCAAATTGCCGTAAATCTGTTGGCGCCGGGCTTCTTCGGGGTAATTGAGGTTGCCGATGCGCTCGACCTTCTTGCGCCATTCGTCCTTGTACCAGGCACCCTTGTCACGCATGGTCGAGGCCGCGCTGAGGCGGTGAATGCGCGGGCGCTTGGCGTACAGCTGTTGTTCGTTGGCCAGTTCGGCTTCGAGGCTGGCGATGTCGCTGGAGAGCTGCGAGCTGTCGAAAGTCGGCGCATCGACCGTCGGTTTGGTCTCGGTCTTGGCTTCTTCTTTCTTGGTCGGCGCCTTTTTCGGTTTCGGCGCGACGGTGGTTACCGCAGCCTTGGGCGCGGCTTCCTGCACTTCCGGTTTGGCGGCCGGTGGCGGGGTGACTTTCTTGACCTGATTGTCCTGGAACGGCGCGACCTCGGTGGTCTTGGGGATCGCCTTCTTGTCGAGGGTGCCGCTGCCTTCCTGGTTTTCCTGGGCGAGGAAATCGGCCTTCTTGGGCTTGGTTTCGCTCTTGAAGGTGGCGAGGGTGATTTCCAGGGTTTTGCTGATCTGCTTGGGCTCGACCATGGTGAAACCCACGCCGAGCAGCAGCGCCAGATGGATCAGCGCCGCGAGAAACAGGGTAAATCCGAGGCGATCGACCGGGCGCACGCCGCGGTGGGCGAGTTCAGCAGGCAGATCGGACGGAAGTGTCATGACAAGAAAACCAACATCGCGTTTTTCACAGGCCGCGCATGATAACGCAATGTTGGTTTCACGCCTTGGGCTTCAAGCATCAAGCGACAGGCTGCATGTGATGCACATCAAGCTTGCAGCTTTTTCTCGATGGCATCCATCAGCATCCCGCCGATGTCGGTGCCGAACGCGTTGTCGATCTCGCGGATGCAGGTCGGGCTGGTGACGTTGATTTCGGTCAGGTGCTCGCCGATCACATCCAGGCCGACGAACAGCAGGCCCTTCGCGCGCAATGTCGGGCCGACCTGAGCGGCGATCCAGCGATCCTTGTCGGTCAGCGGACGGGCTTCGCCTCGGCCGCCGGCGGCGAGGTTGCCACGGGTTTCGCCCTGGGCCGGAATCCGCGCCAGGCAGTAATCCACCGGCTCGCCGTCGATCATCAGGATGCGCTTGTCGCCGTCCTTGATTGCCGGCAGGTAGGCCTGGCCCATGATCTGCTGGGTACCGAGGGCGGTCAGTGTTTCCAGAATCACCGACAGGTTCGGATCGCCGACGCGGTGACGGAAAATCGAAGTACCGCCCATGCCGTCCAGCGGCTTGAGGATCACGTCGCCATGTTTGGCGGCGAACTCACGCAGCACGTCGGCGCGGCGGCTGACCACGGTTGGCGGCGTGCACTGGGGGAACAGCGTAGCGAACAGCTTCTCGTTGCAGTCGCGCAGGCTCTGCGGTTTGTTGACCACCAGCACGCCGGCGGTTTCGGCCTGTTCGAGCAGGTAGGTGGAGTAGACGAACTCCATGTCGAACGGCGGATCCTTGCGCATCAGGATCACGTTCAGGTCGCTCAGCAGGGAATCCTGTTCGGCGCCCAGTTCGAACCATTTTTCCGGGTTGGCGAAGACTTTCAGCGGCTTCATCCGTGCCCGGGCCTGACCTTCACCCTGATAAAGGTCCTTCTGTTCCATGTAGAACAGTTCCCAGCCGCGCTTCTGCGCCGCCAGCAGCATGGCCAGCGAGCTATCCTTTTTATAGGAAATGCTGGCGATTGGGTCCATGACTATCCCGACGCGAACACTCATTGGGTTTTCCTCGAAAATTGGCTACCGGATCGGTATGAAAAAAGTGCCGCCAGAGTGGCTCCGGGCGGGTTTTCGGTCAAGGAAAAACCCGTCGATAGATTGCGTCAGGAGACTGTGCTAAAAAGGCTGCCATATCGTGCTGGCCCTTAAGCATCAAGGGTTTCCGGCCATTACGCATCGCAAAACGGACAAATTGATTCGCAAAGGCGACGGTAGAGCCCCCTTATGGAACAGCAGTCCAGCGCCTTGAAGGTCATGGTGATCGACGACTCGAAAACGATTCGTCGCACCGCCGAGACCCTGTTGAAAAATGCAGGGTGCGAAGTCATCACGGCGATCGACGGTTTCGACGCCCTGGCGAAGATCGCCGACAACCACCCCGGGATCATTTTTGTCGACATCATGATGCCGCGTCTGGATGGTTATCAGACCTGCGCTTTAATCAAGAACAACAGTGCCTTCAAGGCGACGCCGGTGATCATGCTGTCGTCCCGCGACGGGCTGTTCGACAAGGCCAAGGGGCGGATTGTCGGTTCCGATCAATTTTTGACCAAACCTTTCAGCAAGGAAGAACTGCTCGACGCGATTGCGGCCCATGTTCCGGGCTTTGCCGCTGATTTGCCGCAGTAAGACACGCACAGTGACGCTCGGCCAGCGGGCCCGGTGTCGACAAGAAAAATGGGGAAGACCATGGCACGTATTCTGATCGTCGATGATTCGCCGACCGAAATGTACAAACTGACCGGCATGCTGGAAAAGCACGGCCACGAAGTATTGAAAGCCGAAAACGGCGCCGACGGCGTGGCCCTGGCCCGTCAGGAAAAACCCGACGCGGTGCTGATGGACATCGTCATGCCCGGCCTCAACGGTTTCCAGGCGACCCGCCAACTGACCAAGGACGCTGAAACCAGCCACATCCCGGTCATCATCATCACCACCAAGGATCAGGAAACCGACAAGGTCTGGGGCACTCGCCAGGGCGCCCGGGATTACCTGACCAAACCGGTCGACGAAGACACGCTGATCAAGACCCTGAACAACGTGCTGGCCGGTTGATCGCGCCGCCATGAGCGAGTCGCTGACCGCGTTCGAACTGTTGTGGCAGATCGACCAGCGCTGTCGCCTGCTGGCGGCGGACCTGCCGTCGCAACCGGCGCGCCAGGATCGCTGGAGCGGCATCGGCTTTCGCCTCGGCGAGCACTGGTATGTCGCGCCGATGGGCGAAGTCAGCGAGGTGCTGCCTGAACCGCGCTTCACCCAGATGCCGGGGGTGAAGCCCTGGGTCAAGGGCGTCGCCAATCTGCGCGGGCGGTTGTTGCCGATCATGGACCTGTGCGGATTCTTCGGCCATGAGCTGTCACCGATGCGCAAGCAGCGGCGGGTATTGGTAGTGGAACATCAGGACGTTTTTGCCGGTGTACTGGTCGATGAGGTTTTCGGCTTGCAGCACTTCGAGCAGGACAGCTTCGAACCCGTCTCGATCCGCAAGCGGCAAGGCTCCAAGGGCGAGTTCGTCAAAGGCTATTTCCGGCGCGAGCAGAACTGGCGGGTTTTCAGCCTGTTTGCGCTGGCGCAGTCACCGAGTTTCATGCACGTCGCGGTTTAACAGGCGAGGACCGATGATCAAAGCAAAAACCAGCAAGCCCGCAGAAGGCTCGCGCAGCCGCTCGCAGATCATCGTGCTGTTCATCGCGCTGATCGTGTTCATCATGCTGCTGTTCGCCAATTTCGCTTACCTCAACACCCAGGCCAACTACGACAAACAGTACATCGGCCACGCCGGCGAGCTGCGAGTGCTGTCGCAGCGGATCGCCAAGAACGCCACCGAAGCCGCCGCCGGCAAGGCCGCCGCGTTCAAGTTGCTCAGCGATGCGCGCAACGATTTCGCCCAGCGCTGGGGTTATCTGAAGAAGGGCGACCCGGCCACCGGCCTGCCGCCGGCACCGTCCACCGTACGCCCGGAAATGCGCGCCGTGCAGCTGGACTGGGAACGCCTGCTGAAAAACACCGACGCCATTCTGTCCAGCGAACAGACCGTGCTGTCCCTGCATCAGGTCGCCGCGACCCTCGCCGAAACCGTGCCGCAGCTGCAGATCGAATACGAAAAAGTCGTCGAGATCCTCTTGCAACGCGGCGCCCCGGCGGCGCAGGTGGCGATGGCCCAGCGGCAGTCGCTGCTGGCCGAGCGGATTCTCGGCGCGGTCAACACCGTGCTCTCCGGCGATGAAAACTCGCAACAGGCCGCCGATGCCTTCGGCCGTGACGCCACGCGCTTCGGTCAGGTGCTCAACGGCATGCTGCAAGGCAACCCGACGCTGAAGATCAGCCAGGTCGAGGACCGTGATGCCCGTGCGCGCCTGAGCGAAATTGCCGAGCTGTTCCAGTTTGTCTCCGGTTCGGTAGATGAAATCCTCGAAACCTCGCCGGAGCTGTTCAAGGTCCGCGAGTCCGCCACCAATATCTTCAGCCTGTCGCAGACCCTGCTCGACGAAGCCTCGCACCTGGCCACAGGTTTCGAGAACCTCGCCGGTGGGCGCAGTACCGACACCATCGGCGGTTACGTGCTGGGCCTGCTGGCACTGGCGTCGATCATCCTGATCGGCATGGTCATGGTCCGGGAAACCAACCGTCAGCTGCGCGAGACCGCCGAGAAGAACGAGCGCAACCAGAACGCGATCATGCGCCTGCTGGACGAGATCGAAGACCTCGCCGACGGTGACCTGACGGTGACCGCCTCGGTGACCGAAGACTTCACCGGGACCATCGCCGACTCGATCAACTATTCCGTCGACCAGTTGCGCGACCTGGTGGCGACCATCAACCTGACTGCCGGCCAGGTCGCCGCCGCGGTGCAGGAAACCCAGGCCACCGCCATGCACCTGGCGCAGGCCTCGGAGCATCAGGCCCAGCAGATTTCCGAAGCCTCGACGGCGATCAACGACATGGCCCAGTCCATCGACCAGGTGTCGGCCAACGCCGCCGAATCCTCGGCGGTGGCCGAGCGTTCGGTGGAAATCGCCAACAAGGGCAACGAGGTGGTGCACAACACCATCCACGGCATGGACAACATCCGCGAACAGATTCAGGACACCGCCAAACGCATCAAGCGCCTGGGCGAGTCGTCCCAGGAAATCGGCGACATCGTCAGCCTGATCGACGACATTGCCGACCAGACCAACATCCTTGCGCTCAACGCGGCGATTCAGGCGTCGATGGCCGGTGACGCCGGGCGCGGTTTTGCCGTGGTGGCCGACGAAGTGCAACGGCTGGCCGAACGTTCGTCCGCCGCGACCCGGCAGATCGAGACGCTGGTGCGTGCGATCCAGACCGACACCAACGAAGCCGTGATTTCCATGGAGCAGACCACCACCGAAGTGGTGCGCGGCGCGCGGCTGGCGCAGGATGCCGGTGTGGCCCTGGAAGAAATCGAAGGCGTGTCCAAGACCCTCGCGGCGCTGATCCAGAGCATTTCCAACGCGGCGCAGCAGCAGACATCTTCGGCCGGGCAGATTTCCCTGACGATGAACGTGATCCAGCAGATCACCTCGCAGACCTCGTCCGGTTCCACGGCCACCGCCGAAAGCATCGGCAACCTGACGAAAATGGCCAGCCAGTTGCGGCGTTCGGTG
Source organism: Pseudomonas kribbensis (assembly GCF_003352185.1). Lineage (GTDB taxonomy): Bacteria > Pseudomonadota > Gammaproteobacteria > Pseudomonadales > Pseudomonadaceae > Aquipseudomonas > Aquipseudomonas kribbensis. The sequence goes on along the minus strand of NZ_CP029608.1, from coordinate 5,900,776 downwards.
TCCGGGTTCACCTTGCCGGCGGCGGCAACGCCCGCCACGGGCAAGGCGTGAGGCCTGCGGGCGAGATCATGTCGAGCGGAGTGGTTATGGGCGACCGGCACGACTACGTGGCCCTCGAATGGGTCAAGGGCGAAATTGCCGAAACGCTGAGGCAGGCGCATCAGGCCATCGAAGCCGTGCTCGACGATCCGCAGTCCGTGCCCGGGCTGGACGAGTGCCTGGCGTGCATCCATCAGGTCCACGGCAGTTTGCAGATGGTCGAGTTCTACGGCGCGGCCTTGCTCGCCGAAGAGATGGAGCATCTGGTCGAAGCCCTGCAGAACGACCGCGTCAGCCACCGCGACGAAGCCTTGCACCTGTTGTTGCAGGCCTTCGGCCAACTGCCGACCTACCTCGACCGTGTGCAAAGTGCACGCCGTGACTTGCCGCTGGTGGTGCTGCCGCTGATCAACGATTTGCGCAGCGCCCGGGGCGAAAGCCTGTTGTCAGAGACCAGCCTGTTCAGCCCGCAATTGCCGGAGTTGCCGCCGCTGAGCCCGCAAGCGCTGGCCCTGCTGGAACCGACCGATTTACCCAATGTGCTGCGCAAGCTGCGGCAAATGTTGCAGATGGCGCTGGTGGGCTTGCTCCGCGAACAGGACGACCAGACGCACCTCGGTTACCTGAGCAAAGTCTTCACCCGCCTCGAAGCCTTGAGTGGCGATGCACCCTTGAGTCCGTTGTGGCAAGTCGCCTCGGCGCTGGTCGAGGGCATGCGCGAAGGGCGGATCGCCAACAGCCCGGCCCTGCGCAGCCTGTTCAAGGACGCCGACAAGGAACTCAAGCGCCTGCTCGAACAAGGCATGGCCGGCCTCAACCAGCCACCGCCGCCCGAGCTGTTCAAAAGCCTGCTGTTCTATATTGCCAAAGCCGAACATCCCACCGGGCAGATGCTGACCATGAAAGATCGCTACTCTCTGGACGACGCGTTGCCCGACAGCGCGATGGTCGACGAAGAACGCGCACGCCTGGCCGGCCCCGACCGCGATGCGATGCGCTCGGTGCTCGCGGCGCTGTGCGAAGAACTGGTGCGGGTCAAGGAACGCCTCGACCTGTTCGTGCGCAGCGACCGCCAGCACACCTCGGATCTGGACAGCCTGCTGGCGCCGCTGCGGCAGATCGCCGACACCCTGGCGGTGCTCGGTTTCGGCCAGCCGCGCAAGGTCATCATCGATCAACTGGCGGTGGTGCTCAGCCTGGCTCAGGGCCAGCGCGAACCGAACGACGCCACGCTGATGGATGTCGCCGGCGCCTTGCTCTACGTCGAAGCGACCCTGGCCGGGATGGTCGGCACGGTGGAACCGGAGAGCCCGGAAGACTCGCGTCTGCCCACCACCGACCTGACGCAGATCCACCAGATCGTGATCAAGGAAGCACGTATCTGCCTGCAACAGGCCAAGGACATGATCGTCGACTACATCGACGCCGACTGGGATCGCCAGCAACTGCAACCGTTGCCGGCGCTGCTGACTCAGGTGCGCGGTGCGCTGGCGATGATTCCGCTGACCCGTGCGGCGAGTTTGCTGGAAGCCTGCAACGGCTTCATCCGCGAGCATCTGCTGCTCGATCCCCACGAGCCGGGCTGGCAGCAACTGGACAACCTCGCGGATGTCATCACCAGTCTCGAGTATTACCTCGAACGCCTGACCGATGACCCGCAGGCACCGAGCGAGCAGCTGCTGGATGTCGCGCAGAAGAGCCTGGCCCGTCTCGGCTACTTTCCTGACGAGCCGCCCAGCGAACAGCGTGTACCCGTGCTCGAGGATGTGCTCAGTCCCAGCGAAGCGCTGGTGATGCAGGACCTGCAGGAACTCGATGACCCGCAAATCGCCCAGTCGCTGGCCGATGTGCTGGCCAGCCCGGTGTCGGCAGTCAACCCGCCGGCACTGACTACGCCCGGCAGCCTTCTGCCGCCGCCCCCCGATGAAGAGCCGGTGGACGATGAGTTGCGTGAAGTGTTCCTCGAAGAGACCGAGGAAGTGCTCGATGTGCTGCGCGACTACCTGCCGCGCTGGACCGCCGATCCGCAGGACCGTGCAGCTCTCAGTGAGCTGCGCCGGGCCTTTCACACCCTGAAAGGCAGTGGACGCATGGTCCGTGCGCTGGTACTCGGCGAGCTGGCCTGGGCGGTGGAAAACCTGCTCAACCGTGTGCTGGAACACAGCGTTGAACCGGCGCCGGCGGTGCAGCAATTGCTGGCCGATACGCTGCTGTTGCTGCCGGACCTGATCGCCGAATTCGCCATCAATGGTCAGCGTCAGCGCCAGGATGTCGATCACCTCGCGGCCCGGGCCCATGCATTGGCCAAGGGCGACACGCCGCTGCCGGCCGAAGACGTGGAAGATGTCGCAGCGCTCGATCCGCTGTTGCTGGAGATCTTCCGCAACGAAGCCGAAACCCACCTCGCCAGCCTCAACCGCTTTCTTGATCAGGCCGCCGAACACGTGCCGTTGCAGGCCAGCGATGAATTGCAGCGTGCGCTGCACACCCTCAAGGGCAGTGCGTCGATGGCCGGCGTATTGCCGATCGCCGAACTGGCAGCGCCGCTGGACAAACTGGCCCGGGAGTTCAAGGCCCATCAACTGGCCCTGGACCTGGATGAAGTGGAGTTGCTGTTGGAAGCCGAGGGCCTGTTTCGCGTTGGCCTGCGCCAGCTCAAGCACGATCCGCTGGCGCCGATTGTCGGTGCGCAGTCGCTGATCAAGCGTACCGAAACCCTGCTGAGCGAACGCCTCGAATCCATCCTCAATGCACCGAGCAGTGCCCTGCGGGTCAAGCGCGATCCGCAACTGATCAACAACTTCCTGGCTCAGGGCATGGACATCCTGCTCGACGCCGAAAACCTTTTGCAGCGCTGGCAGCAGCATCCCGGCGAGCGCCAGGAGCTAAGTGCGCTGCTGGATGAACTGACGACCCTCGGCGAGGCCGCGCACCTGGCGGACCTGCTGCCGGTGGATGTGTTGTGCGAAGCCTTGCTGGATTTGTATGGCGCGGTGGAAGAAAGCAGCCTGGCGGTCAGCGAGCGGTTTTTCCATGAGGCGCAGCAGGCCCACGAAGCGCTGATCAACATGCTCGACGAACTGGCCGCCGGCCAGGAGATCACCCCGCAACCGCAGCGCATCCGTGCGCTGCACGAACTGCTCGACGAAGGCCTCGACCCTTCAGCCATGGGCCTGATTCGCAGCGACGGCAGTCGGACCCTGAGTATTTCCGAGCTGGGCAGCGCCACTGCCGAGCTGCAAAAAAGCACCGGGATCGGCGCGGATGACGAGATCGTCGAGATCTTCCTCGAAGAAGCGGTGGACATTCTCGACAGCGCCGGGCAAGCCTTGCAGCGCTGGTTGAACGACCCGGAAAACGGCGCGCCGCTGTCGTCGCTGCAACGGGATCTGCACACCCTCAAGGGCGGTGCGCGGATGGCCGAGGTCGAGGCGGTCGGCGACCTGGCCCAGGAGCTGGAAAACCTTTACGAAGGACTGGTGGATCGCCGCTACAACCACAGCGACGCCCTGGGCCGACTGTTGCAGCAAAGCCATGAGCGACTGGCGTTGTTCCTCGATCAACTGCATGAGCATCAGCCGCTGAAGCCGGCGCAGGAGTTGATCGACGCGATCCGCCAGTTCCGTCAGGGCCAGTCAGGCGGTCCCGAGACGCCGCCGGAGGCCGCCAGCCATGACGGCGCCGGACACGACCCGGAGCTGCTGGAAATCTTCCTCGAAGAAGGTTTCGACATCATCGAAAACTCCGGCGCCGCGCTGCTGCGCTGGCAGGCCGAACCCGGCAACCGCCAGGAAGTGGAAACCCTGCTGCGCGATCTGCACACCCTCAAGGGCGGCGCGCGGATGGTGGAAATCGGTCCCATCGGCGACCTCGCCCATGAGCTCGAATACCTGTACGAAAGCCTGTCCTCCGGCACCCTGCAAAGCAGCGCCGAACTGTTTGCCCTGTTGCAGCGCGGCCATGACCGGTTGGCGCAGATGCTCGATGCGGTGCGCGCCGGCCAGCCATGCCCGCCGGCGGATCGACTGATCGGTGCGATCCAGAATTTCAGCCACCCGGTGGCGGTGGAAACGCCTGCGCCGATACTGCCGGTGCCCTTGAAGACCGAACCCGCCGCGCCCGCTGCCGAGGCCGGCGCGGACATGGTCAAGGTTTCCGCCGAACTGCTGGATGAACTGGTCAACCTTGCCGGCGAAACCTCGATTTTCCGTGGGCGTATCGAGCAACAGGTCAGCGATGCGCAGACCGCGCTGAACGAAATGGAAACCACCATCGAGCGTATGCGCGACCAGTTGCGCCGGCTCGACACCGAAACCCAGGGGCGGATCCTCAGCCGTCAGCAAGTGGACGCCGAACGCCTGGGCTACGAAGAATTCGATCCGCTGGAAATGGATCGCCATTCGCAGTTGCAGCAGTTGTCCCGGGCCCTGTTCGAATCCGCTTCCGACCTGCTCGACCTCAAGGAAACCCTCGACCGGCGCACCCACGACGCCGAGAACCTGCTGCAACAGCAAGGCCGGATCAACACCGAATTGCAGGAAGGCCTGATGCGCACGCGCATGGTGCCGTTCGAGCGCATGTTGCCGCGACTCAAACGCATCGTCCGGCAGGTCGCCGAAGAGCTGAACAAGGACGTGGCGTTCACCGTCGGCAACGCTGAAGGCGAGATGGACCGCAACGTCCTCGAACGCATGGCGGCGCCGCTGGAGCACATGCTGCGCAACGCCGTCGACCATGGTCTGGAACCCGCCGAGGTGCGACTGGCAGCGGGCAAACCGGCTCAGGGTCAGATCAGCCTCGACCTGTCCCGTGAGGGCAGCGACATCGTGTTCGACATCCGCGATGACGGCGCCGGCGTGCCGCTGGACGCGGTGCGGCGCAAGGCGATCAAGCGCGGCCTGCTGGCACCGAACGCGGAAATCAGCGACCGCGAAGTGTTGCAGTTCATCCTGCAACCGGGCTTCTCCACCGCCGAGAAAATCACCCAGATTTCCGGGCGCGGCGTGGGCATGGACGTGGTCCACGAAGAAGTGCGGCAACTGGGCGGCACCATGAGCATCGATTCGGTGCCGGGGCAGGGTGTGCATTTCCGCATTCGCCTGCCGTTCACCGTATCGGTCAACCGGGCGCTGATGGTGCAGTGCGGCGAGGATCAATACGCGATTCCGCTGAACACCATCGACGGCATCGTTCGTGTATTGCCGAATGAACTGGACGGGCATTTCCGTCACGATCCGCCGCGCTACGAGTATGGCGGCCAGCGTTATGAACTGTGCTATCTGGGCGAGCTGCTGAAAACCGCGCCACGGCCGAAACTGCTCGGCCAGAGCCTGCCGCTGCCGGTGCTGCTGGTGCAATGCAACGACCGGCACATCGCGGTGCAGGTCGACGCCATGGCCGGCACCCGCGAGATTGTGGTCAAGAGCCTCGGCCCGCAGTTCGCGGCGGTGCAGGGCGTGTCCGGGGCAACGATTCTCGGCGATGGCCGGGTGGTGCTGATCCTCGATCTGCTGGCGCCGATCCGTGCGATGCAGGCGCGGTTGCCGCAGCGTCCGGCCAGTCACGAGATCGACAGCGAACCGCAGAAGCCGTTGCTGGTGCTGGTGGTCGATGACTCGGTCACCGTGCGCAAGGTCACCAGCCGCCTGCTCGAACGCCACGGCATGAACGTACTGACCGCCAAGGACGGGGTCGACGCCATGCTGCTGCTGGAAGAACACATGCCCGACCTGATGCTGCTCGACATTGAAATGCCGCGCATGGATGGCTTCGAAGTGGCGACCCAGGTGCGCCATGACGAACGCCTGCAACACCTGCCGATCATCATGATCACTTCGCGCACCGGGCAGAAGCACCGCGACCGCGCCATGGCCATCGGCGTCAACGACTACCTCGGCAAGCCGTACCAGGAATCGGTGCTTCTCGAAAGCATTGCCCTGTGGAGCAAAAAACATGCATGAGCGGCGTCATAACCAGCGCAGCAGTCAGCTCACCGGGCTGTTGCTGCCGCTGGCTGATCGAAACCTGATCCTGCCCAACGTCGCCGTCGCCGAGCTGATCGACTACCAGTCCAGTGCCTTCGACCTTGATACGCCGCCGTGGTATCTGGGCCGGGTGACCTGGCGCGAGCGGCAGATTCCGCTGCTGAGTTTCGAGTCGGCGTGCGGCAACAAGATCGTCATCGGCGAACGGGCCCGAATCGTCATCCTCAACGCCCTCGGCGGATTGCCGACGCTGCGTTTCATTGCCTTGCTGGTGCAGGGGATTCCGCGCTCGTACAAGCTCGACAGCCAGTTGAGTTATGTCGACGTGCCGCTGTGTGCGCTGGAGCAGGCGGCGGTGCAGGTGGGGGAACAGGTGGCGAAGGTGCCGGATTTGTTGGCACTGGAGAAGTTGTTGGTGGACGCGGGACTAGTTCATTGATCCAGAGTCTGCAGTGTTCGGTTTGGCCTCATCGCGAGCAGGCTCGCTCCCACATTTGAAATGCGTTCCCCTTGTGGGAGCGAGCCTGCTCGCGATAGCGATTCCAACCATTACGCTCACCGTAACGATTCACCGCTGCGCTTGATTGATGCCCCTCGAACACACTCCTAAGGTAGCTCCACGACAGCGAACCCCGTGGAGTGAGCATGACAACAACAATTTCCCCCGACTCGCGCTGGACGCGGCGGCGCGACGAGAAGCAGCGGCGCCTCGACAAGGTGCGCGGGCTGGCCGACGGTGCGGTGTTGCCCACCGACAGGATCGTCGCGGCGCTTGAGGCGCTGATCCTGCCCGGCGACCGTGTGGTGCTGGAGGGCAACAACCAGAAGCAGGCGGATTTCCTTTCCCGTGCTTTGGCCAAGGCCGATCCTGAAAAGCTTCACGACCTGCACATGATCATGCCCAGTGTCGGTCGCTCCGAGCATCTGGACCTGTTCGAACGCGGCATCGCCCGCAAGCTCGATTTCTCCTTTGCCGGCACCCAGAGCCTGCGCATCAGCCAGTTGCTCGAAGACGGCCAGCTGGAAGTCGGCGCGATCCACACCTACATCGAACTCTACGCCCGGCTGGTGGTGGACCTGATCCCCAACGTCGTGCTCTCGGCCGGGTTCATGGCCGACCGGGCCGGCAACATCTACACCGGCCCGAGCACCGAAGACACTCCGGCGCTGATCGAGCCGGCGGCGTTCAGCGACGGCATCGTCATCGTCCAGGTCAATCAACTGGTGGACGATGTCAGCGAACTGCCCCGGGTGGACATTCCCGCATCGTGGGTGGATTTCGTGGTGGTGGCGGACAAGCCGTTCTACATCGAACCGCTGTTCACCCGCGACCCGCGTCACATCAAGCCTGTGCACGTGTTGATGGCGATGATGGCGATCCGCGGGATCTACGAAAAACACAACGTGCAGTCGCTGAACCACGGCATCGGTTTCAACACCGCGGCCATCGAACTGATCCTGCCGACCTACGGCGAATCCCTCGGCCTCAAGGGCAAGATCTGCCGCAACTGGACCCTCAATCCGCACCCGACTTTGATCCCGGCGATTGAAAGTGGCTGGGTCGAAAGCGTGCATTGCTTCGGCACTGAACTGGGGATGGAAAACTACATCGCCGCCCGTCCCGACGTGTTCTTCACCGGCCGCGACGGCTCGCTGCGTTCCAACCGGATGTTCTGCCAACTGGCCGGGCAATACGCGGTGGACCTGTTCATCGGCGCGACCCTGCAAGTCGATGGCGATGGCCATTCTTCAACCGTAACCCGTGGCCGCCTCGCCGGTTTCGGCGGCGCACCGAACATGGGCCACGACCCGCGCGGCCGGCGTCACGGCACCCCGGCGTGGCTCGACATGCGCCACGACGATTCGCAGCAGCCGATGCTCGAACGCGGCAAGAAACTCGTGGTGCAGATGGTCGAGACCTTCCAGGAGGGCGGTAAACCGACCTTCGTCGAAACCCTCGACGCGGTAGATGTGGCGAAGAAAAGCGGCATGCCGTTGGCGCCGATCATGATCTACGGCGACGACGTCACCCACCTGCTGACCGAAGAAGGCATCGCCTACCTGTACAAGGCGCGTTCGCTGGAGGAGCGTCAGGCGATGATCGCTGCCGTCGCGGGTGTCACCGCCATCGGCCTGCGCCACAACCCGAAAGACACCGAACGCATGCGCCGCGAAGGTCTGATCGCCTTGCCCGAAGACCTCGGCATCCGCCGCACCGACGCCACCCGTGAATTGCTGGCGGCGAAGAGCGTGGCCGATCTGGTCGAGTGGTCCGGCGGCCTCTACAACCCGCCCGCCAAGTTCAGGAGCTGGTAATGCACGCACTCAACCTGAAAGCGAAACCTGTTTCCTTGGCTGACCGGTTAGCGGATCTGGCCGTGGACGCGCTGATCGACGAAGCCGACCTGTCGCCGAAACCGGCTCTGGTCGACCGTCGCGGCAACGGTGCGCACACCGACCTGCACCTGGGATTGATGCACGCCTCGGCGCTGGCGTTGTGGCCGGCGTTCAAGGAAATGGCCGAGGCCGCGCTTGAGTTCGGCGAGATCGGCTTGCCGCTGCGCGAAGCCATTGGCCGCATCGGCCGGGAAGGCGAACAAGCGATGCTCGCCACCACCCACGGAGTGAACACCCATCGCGGTGCGATCTGGGCGCTGGGCCTGCTGGTCACGGCTGCGGCGCTGGAGACGAAATCCACCAGCGCTGGCGCCGTTACCCTACGCGCCGCACGTCTGGCGTTGCTCGATGACCGTCATGCGCCGCGTCCGCTGAGCCACGGCGCGCAAGTCGCCCAACGCTACGGCGCTCGCGGTGCCCGGGAAGAAGCGCAGCTCGGCTTCCCGTCCGTGGTGCAGCGTGGCCTGCCGCAGCTCAAGCTCAGCCGCGCCACCGGCCATGGCGAACAGAACGCCCGGCTCGATGCCTTGCTGGCGATCATGACCGACCTCGCCGACACCTGCGTGCTGTATCGCGCCGGCGAACCGGGTCTGCACGCCATGCAGCACGGCGCCCAAGCGGTGCTCGACGCCGGGGGCAGTGCCAGCCTCACCGGTCGCCGTCGCCTGCACGAGCTGGATCAACAACTCATCGCATTGAATGCCTCGCCCGGTGGCGCCGCCGACTTGCTCGCCGCCACGCTGTTGCTCGACAGGTTCGAGCGCGACGGCATCCTTCAGGGAGCGTTTTGATGGAAACCTTATCCTTTGAATTCCCCGCCGGGCAGCCGCCACGCGGTCGGGCGCTGGTCGGTTGTGTCGGCTCGGGCGATCTGGAAGTGCTGATCGAACCGGGCCTGGCCGGCAAGCTGACGATCAATGTGCAGACCTCGGTCAACGGCGCGCAGCAGCGCTGGCTGCATCTGTTTGCGCGGATGTTCGACGGCACCACGCCACCGGCGATGGCCATCGATATCCACGACTTCGGCGCGACCCCGGGGGTGGTGCGCCTGCGCCTGGAACAAGGCTTCGAGGAGATCGGCCATGACTGACACCTCGGCACTTCTGTACAAACATTCGTTCGTCGAACTCGGCGCACGGCAGCGGGCGAAAGCCTTGCTCGATGCCGGCACCTTCCGCGAATTGCTCGACCCGTTTCAACGCGTCATGTCGCCTTGGCTCGAACGTCAGGGCGTGGTGCCGCAGGCCGATGACGGCGTGGTGATCGCCAAGGGCAACCTCGACGGTTTGCCGGTGGTGATCGCAGCGATCGAAGGCGCGTTTCAGGGCGGCAGCCTCGGTGAAGTCGGCGGCGCCAAAATCGCCGGCGCGCTGGAACTGGCCGCCGAAGACAACCGCAAAGGCATTCCGACCCGCGCCATCCTGCTGCTGGAAACCGGCGGCGTGCGCTTGCAGGAAGCCAACCTCGGACTGGCGGCGATTGCCGACATCCACGCGGCGATTGTCGATTTGCAGCAGTACCAACCGGTGGTCGGCGTGGTGGCCGGCAGCGTCGGTTGCTTTGGCGGCATGTCGATTGCCGCCGCCCTGTGCAGCTACTTGCTGGTGACCCAGGAAGCACGCCTCGGCCTGAATGGCCCGCAGGTGATCGAGCAGGAAGCCGGGATCGAGGAATATGACTCCCGCGACCGGCCTTTCATCTGGAGCCTGACCGGTGGCGAGCAACGTTTCGCCAGTGGACTGGTGGATCGTTATGTCGCCGATGACGTGATGCAGATTCGCCAACAGGTCGGCGAGTTGTTGCAACAGGGCTTACCGGCGCAACCGCGCAGTCAGCGGGCCGAGTGGTTTCTGCAACGGCTGACGAGTCTGGACACTGACAAGCAAATCGAGCCTTCGGTGGTTCGCGATCTGTATCAAGGAGAGCGCTCATGAGCGGTTATTCCGTGCGCGGTTTGAACTGGTTCAATGCCTTGAGCGCCGGGGCGAATGCCGTTGAGGGTTTGCCGCCATCGCTGATGGTCGCTGACGGGGCACTCGGGCGTTTTATCGCCGTGGTCGCCGATCCGGACAACCGTTTCCCTCGCGCTCGCAACGGCGAAGTCGGTTTGCTCGAAGGCTGGGGCCTGGCCAAGGCTGTGGATGATGCGATCACCGCCGACCAAGACAAAACGCAAAAACGTCCCTTGATCGCCATCGTCGATGTGCCGAGCCAGGCCTACGGTCGTCGCGAAGAAGCCCTCGGTATTCATCAAGCCTTGGCCGGTGCGGCGGACGCCTACGCCCGGGCTCGCCTGGCTGGACATCCGGTAATTGCGCTGCTGGTGGGCAAGGCCATGTCCGGAGCGTTTCTGGCCCATGGTTATCAGGCCAACCGCTTGATCGCCTTGCGTGATCCGGGGGTGATGGTGCATGCGATGGGCAAGGCGTCGGCGGCGCGGGTGACTCTGCGCAGCGTCGAAGAGCTGGAAGTCCTGGCGTCCAGCGTGCCGCCGATGGCCTATGACATCGACAGCTATGCCAGCCTCGGATTGCTCTGGGAAACCTTGTCGGTGCAACAGATCGAACAGCCGACGGCGGAGGATCTGGCGCGGGTCGGCGAATGCCTGAAGCAGGCCATCGGCGATATTGGCGCGACGGATTTGAGCAACCGTCTCGGCGCTAAAAATCGCGAAGCCTCCAGCCGCGTGCGTGAACTGCTGAGGGCGCAGTGGTGAACATTCCACTGGCCCACGATCTGCTGTGGGGCATGACGCCGGCGCAGCTGCCGGCGGATGCGCCGCAGTGGGCGATTGATTCGCTGGCGGCCGGGCAACCGGTGGTGGTGCGGCGGGCGTTGAGTGAAGACGGGCTCGTCGCGGTGGGCGTGCGCGGTCGTTTGCGCGAGCAGCGGCTGGCGGCGTTCATGCCTGTCGATTCGGTTGCCTGTCGGGTCAGTCCGGAAGCGCTTTGTCATGTCGAGAGCGAACGTGATCTGCCGGTCATGCGGGCGCTCCGGCAACTGCGGCCGGTGCTCGATGATTGTGGTTGGATCTGGGGCATCAGCGGCAGTGCCGGGTTTGAACTGGCGAGCGGGTTTGCAGCCATGCACGAGGCCAGCGATCTCGACTTGATCCTGCGTACACCGCAACTCATCACCCGTAATCAGGCACGCAAACTGGTTGCGGTTTTCGATCAGGCGATCTGCCGGGTCGACATGCAATTGCAGACGCCACTCGGTGCCGTCGCCCTGCGCGAATGGGCCGGAAACGCTTCGCGGGTGCTGCTGAAAAACGCCCATGAAGCCTGTCTGGTCAGCGACCCGTGGAATCCGCAGGAGCAGGCAGCGTGAGCAGCCTGCTGGTGTTTCCCGGCCAGGGCGCGCAGCAGCCCGGCATGCTCCAGCGTTTGCCTCGGGAAACGCTGATCGAGGCCAGCGATAGCCTCGGGGAAGACGTTTTGCAGCTGGATTCCAGCGAAGCGTTGCGCAGCACCCGGGCGGTTCAGCTCTGTCTACTGATCGCCGGCGTCGCGGCCTCGCGGCAGTTGTTGCAGGACGGACTCACCGCCGATTACGTCGCCGGCCTGTCCATCGGTGCCTACCCGGCAGCGGTGGTCGCCGGCGCGTTGAGTTTCAGCGATGCGTTGCATCTGGTCAGCCTGCGGGGTGAGTTGATGCAGCGGGCTTATCCACAGGGCTTCGGCATGACCGCGATCATCGGTCTGCAACTATCCACAGTCGTAGATTTGCTGGCTCAGGTGCACGGCGCAGAAACGCCGGTTTACCTGGCCAACATCAACGCCGATAACCAGGTGGTGATTGCCGGCAACGACAAGGCGATGCAAGCGGTTGCCGAGCTGGCGCGCAGTCGTGGCGCCGGGCTGGCAAAACGTCTGGCGGTCAGCGTGCCGTCGCACTGCCCGCTGCTGGATGAACCTGCGCAGACACTCGCCGAGGCGTTCGCCAACGTGGAGCTGAAAACACCCAAAATCGCTTACCTGAGTGGCAGTCGCGCAAGGCCTGTGACCAAGGTAGAAGCGCTGCGCGACGACCTCGCCTTCAACATGTGCCGCGTGGTGGACTGGCGCGGCACCGTGCAAAGCGCCTACGAGCGCGGCGTGCGACTACAGATCGAACTGCCGCCCGGTGCGGTGCTGACCGGGCTGGCGCGCCGGGTGTTCGAGCAGGGGACTGTCACTGCCTTCGACAATGCCCGGCTCGACACCTTGCAGGCGCTGTTGCGTGAGGAGGAGGGCCGCCGACCCTAAATCACCGACTCAGGCTTCGAACAACAAAAACAACATTCGACGATGCACTTTGAGGACTACAACAATGATTATTTACGGTGTGGCGCTGCTGGCGATCTGTACGTTGGCAGGGGTGATCATGGGTGACCTGCTCGGCGTGTTGCTGGGGGTCAAATCCAACGTCGGCGGGGTCGGCATCGCCATGATCCTGTTGATCTGTGCGCGGTTGTGGATGCAGAAGCGCGGCGGCATGACCAAGGACTGCGAGATGGGCGTCGGCTTCTGGGGCGCCATGTACATTCCGGTGGTGGTAGCAATGGCCGCTCAACAGAACGTCGTCACCGCCCTGCACGGCGGCCCGGTGGCGGTGCTGGCGGCAATCGGTTCGGTGGTGGTCTGTGGCTGCACCATTGCCCTGATCAGCCGCACCCACAAGGGTGAACCCTTGCCCGACGAACCGGCGGAAGTCTCCCCGGTCGGCACGCCGGTAGGAGGTCGCTGACATGTGGGATCTCATTGAAAAAGGTCTGGAACACAACGGTCTGATCACGGCGTTCGCCTTCGTCGGCGTGATCATGTGGGTCTCGGTGATCCTTTCCAAACGCCTGACGTTCGGGCGGATTCACGGCTCGGCGATTGCCATCGTCATTGGCCTGGTGCTGGCCTGGGTTGGCGGGACCATGACCGGTGGGCAAAAGGGTCTGGCGGATCTTTCGTTGTTCTCCGGCATCGGTTTGATGGGCGGCGCGATGCTGCGGGATTTCGCCATCGTTGCCACGGCTTTCGAGGTGCAGGCGACCGAGGCGAAGAAGGCCGGGTTGATTGGCGTGATTGCGCTGCTGCTGGGCACGATCCTGCCGTTCATTGTCGGCGCGTGCATGGCTTACGCGTTCGGTTACCGCGATGCGGTGAGCATGACCACCATCGGCGCGGGTGCGGTGACATACATCGTCGGCCCGGTGACCGGCGCGGCGATTGGCGCGACCTCGGATGTGATGGCGCTGTCGATTGCCACCGGGCTGATCAAGGCGATTCTGGTGATGGTCGGCACCCCGGTGGCGGCGCGCTGGATGGGCCTGGATAACCCGCGCTCGGCGATGGTGTTTGGCGGGCTGGCCGGGACGGTGAGCGGCGTGACGGCGGGGCTGGCGGCGACGGATCGGCGGTTGGTGCCTTATGGGGCGTTGACCGCGACCTTCCACACTGGGCTTGGTTGCCTGCTTGGGCCTTCGCTGCTGTTCTTCATTGTTCGCGGGATTGTGGGCTAGGTTCGGATTTTGAGTTGTCTGGGCTGACGCTTTCGCGAGCAGGCTCGCTCCCACATTTGGAATGCATTTCCCTGTGGGAGCGAGCCTGCTCGCGAAGGGCGCGACGGGGTGTCAGGCCTGGCGATTCGCATACATCCGACACTCCGCCAGCAACGCCAGCAAATTCGGATCCCGCTCTTTAGCCTTCAAAAACACCACCCCAATGTGCTGCTGCAACCGGTACTTTTCCTGCAACGGAATCAGCTTCACCCGGTTCTCGTACACCGCTGCAATCCTCCCCGGCAGCAACGCATAACCCACCCCCGAGCTGACCATGCTCAACAGGGTGAAGATGTCGTTGACCTGCATCGCCACCTTAGGCTCGAACCCCGCCTGCCTGAACACCCGAATACCGTCCTGATGAGTGGCGAAGCCCTGGGTGAGGGTGATGAAGGTTTCGTCGCGCACCTCCGCCAGGTCCACTTCGCTGCGTTGGGCGAAGCGGGAGTCGGCGGGGGTGGCGAGGAAAATGTCGTCGGAAAACAGTGGGATCTGCTCGCAATCCGGGTCGTTGACGCTGTCGTCCAGTGACACCAGGATCGCGTCGACTTCCATGTTTTTCAGCTTGTAGAGCAGGTCGATGTTCGAGCCGAGGATCAGGTCGATGTTGAGTTCGCTGCGGCGGATCTTCAAACCCATGATCAGTTGCGGCACGGTCTTTACCGTCAGCGAATATAGCGAGCCGAGCTTGAAGCGTTCAGCCGAGAACCCGGCGGCTTCGCGGGTCAGGCGCACGCTTTCGACCACATCCTGAATCAGCTTCTGTGCGCGTTCTTCGAGCACGTAGGCACTTTCCAGCGGCGTCAGGTTGCGGCCTTCGTGCTTGAACAGTGGGCAGCGCAGGGCGCTTTCCAGCGAATGGATCGCGCGGTGCACGCTGACGTTGCTGGTCTGCAATTCGGCGGCGGCGCGGGCAAGGTTGCCGGTGCGCATGAAGGCGAGGAACACCTCGAGTTTCTTCAGGGTCAATTCTTCGTCGATCAGCATGGCGCGGACTCTTCTTGGTATCGCTCGATTGTGCCCAAATATCAGGACAGGTGCAGGCCCGCGTTGAACGGAAACATTGCGCTTTTACGCTCAAGGCCCGAGCCTTGCGCGCTGCGGTAATGAAATCGAGGTGTGCGACACATGTATCACGGAGAAAAACTGAACGCCTGGACGCATCTGGTCGGGGCGGTAGCGGCGTTTGTCGGGGGCGTCTGGATGCTGGTGATTGCCAGCCTCGACGGCAGCCCTTGGAAGATCGTCAGCGTGGCGATTTACGCCTTCACCTTGCTGGTGCTCTACAGCGCGTCCACCGTGTACCACAGCGTGCGCGGGCGCAAGAAAGCGATCATGAAGAAGGTCGATCACTTTTCGATCTACCTGCTGATCGCCGGCAGTTACACGCCATTTTGTCTGGTGACCCTGCGCGGGCCGTGGGGCTGGACGTTGTTCGGGATTGTCTGGGGGCTGGCGCTGATCGGCATCCTGCAAGAGATCAAGCCGCGCTCCGAGGCGCGGATCCTGTCGATCGTGATCTACGCGGTGATGGGCTGGATCGTGCTGGTGGCGGTCAAGCCGCTGATCGACGCGCTGGGGACAGCGGGGTTTGCCTGGCTGGCGTCGGGCGGCGTGTTGTACACCGTGGGGATTATCTTTTTTGCCCTTGATCACCGGTTGCGGCATGCCCACGGGATCTGGCATCTGTTCGTGATCGCCGGGAGTTTGCTGCACTTTGTGGCGATTCTGTTTTACGTCCTTTAAGGGCGCATCAATCGGTCGAGTTGTTCCCGGGCGCGCTGACTGAAGATCTGCAGCAAATCATTCAAGGTGTGGGGCGGAGGTTCGGTGGCGCGGGTCACCGCGTACAGCGTGATCGGCAGCGGCGGGGCGAGTGGGCGAATTACGGTACTGGTCGGCGAAGCTCCGAGTGCCGTGAACGGATCGATTACCGCCACGCCGGCCCCGGATTCAACCATCGCCCGGGCCAGTGAGTAAGTCTGCACGGCGATCCGCACACGCGGCGGCGGCTCTACCGCTTCCAGATAACTGTCGAGGCGCGCAGCCAGCGGATCGGCGCTGGACAGCCCGATCAGCGGCGCCCCGGCCAGAGCCATCAGCGGCAACGGCTGACCGGCCTCTTCCTCGGGCCAGTAACCTTTCGGCGCCAGCGCCACCAACACACCCGCTGCCAATGCCTGTGCCTTCAGTCCCGGGTGATCCGGCAACTGTAACGTCAGGGCCACGTCCACTTCGCGCATCAGCAGGTTCTGCGTCAGCTCGCGGCTGTGGGCGCTCGACAGTTCGCAGGCGATGTCCGGGAACTGCGCCGTCCATTGCTGGATCGCCGGCGGCAGCAACGACAGCGCCAGCGCCGGGGTCGCGCCGATCCGCAGGCTGTGGCCGGGCTCGCGACGCAGGCTCTGGGCCAGGCGCCGCACGCCTTGCAGGCTTTCCGTGACCTTGTCGACTTCGCGCTCCAGCTCCAGCGCTTCCGGGGTCGCCTGCAATTTGCCGCGCACCCGCAGAAACAACGGAAAGCCCAGCTGCTGCTCGGCGTGCTGCAGCACCTTGGTCACCGCCGGTTGCGAGACGTGCAGCAACTGCGCAGCGGCGCTGACCGAGCCGGTCTGGCGGATGGCCTGGAAAATCTCGATATGACGAAGGCGCATGACGATCCCATAACCTTTGTTTATAGGTCTGGCATCTTTATTCATTGTTCGGCGCCTGTCACCTCACCCTAACCTCGGCCTCGTCTTCAAAAAGAATTAAGGACGGACATGGCTCAGCGTGTGTGCATCATCGGCGGCGGTGTGATTGGCCTGGCAACGGCCTATGCGCTGGTGCGCGACGGCTTCGAGGTGACGGTGGTCGAGGCGCGGCAGTCGCTGGGCAGCGAAACCAGTTTCGCCAACGGCGGCCAGTTGTCCTACCGCTATGTGGCGCCGCTGGCCGATGCCGGCGTGCCGTTGCAGGCCATCGGCTGGATGCTGCGCGGCGATTCACCGCTGAAACTTCGCCCGCGCCTGGACCCGGCGCAGTGGCGCTGGATGGCCTCGTTTCTCGCCGCTTGCCGCACCTCGGTCAACCGGGAAAACGCGGCGCATCTGTTGCGTCTGGCGCTGTTCAGCCAGAGCACGTTGAAACGCTGGCGCGAGGACGACGGACTCGTCGGTTTCAACTGGCGGCGCAACGGCAAACTGGTGACCTTCCGTAACGCCGCCAGCTTCGATCATGCGCGCCAGGTCCTGGCCGATCCGCAGCAACAGCAGGTGTTGTCCGCCACCGAATGTGCGCAACTGGACCCGGCACTGACCGATGCGCCGTTTGTGGGCGCGATCTACACGCCGGATGAAGAAGTGGGCGACTGTCACGGTTTCTGCCAACAGTTGGCGGCGCGATTGAAAGCGTCGGGCCGCTGCGAGTTTCGCCTCGGTCAGGCAGTCACCGGCATTCGCCACAACGTCGGCGCTGTCGCCGCGATTGAGCTTGGCGACGAAACCCTGCCGGTCGAACAACTGGTGATCGCCGCCGGTCATCGCAGCCCGTCACTGGCGCTGCCCGGCCTGCGCCTGCCGTTGTATCCGCTGAAGGGCTACAGCCTGACCGTGCCGATTGGCAGCGAGCATCGGGCGCCGGACGTGAGCATCACCGACTACGACCGCAAGATTGTCTACGCGCGCATCGGCGAACAGTTACGCGTGGCGGCGATGGTCGACATCGTCGGTTTCGATCCGGCGGTGGACCCCGAGCGACTGGCACTGATCAAGCGCCAGGCCCGCGACACCTTTCCCGATGCCGGCAACTACGACGCCGCAGTCGAATGGGCCGGCATGCGCCCGGCCACCCCCACCGGCGTACCGCTGCTGGGCGCCACGGCGTATCGCAATCTGTGGCTCAACCTCGGCCACGGCGCGCTCGGTTTCACCCTGGCCTGCGGCAGCGGGCAGTTGCTCAGCGAACTGATCGGTCAGCAGCGTACATCGATTGATCTGCACGGGTTCAATCCCCGTGCGGCGTGAACGCCAAATGCTTAGAAATCCCCCCACAGTTGCTGCGCCACCGCCAGCGCCACAACCGGCGCCGTCTCGGTGCGCAGCACGCGCGGGCCGAGGCGGGCGGCGTGGAAGCCGTTGGCCTTGGCCTGCTCGACTTCGGCGTCGGACAAACCGCCTTCGGGGCCGATCAGGAATGCCAGAGTCGATGGTTTGGCGTGGCTGACCAACGGCTCGGCCACCGGGTGCAGGACCAGTTTCAATTCGGCCTCGGTCTGTTTCAGCCAGTCCGCCAGCAGCACCGGTGGATGAATCACCGGCACCCGCGAACGACCGCATTGCTCGCAAGCGCTGATCGCCACCTGGCGCCAGTGCAGCAGGCGTTTGTCGGCACGTTCGTCCTTGAGCCGGACTTCGCAGCGTTCGCTGAAGATCGGGGTGATTTCATTCACGCCAAGCTCGGTGGCTTTCTGGATCGCCCAGTCCATCCGCTCGCCCCGGGACAGGCCCTGACCGAGATGGATGTGCAACGGTGATTCAACCTGACCGGCGAACTGCTCGTCGATCTGTACCACGACGCGCTTCTTGCCGACTTCCACCAGCGATCCGCGAAACTCGTGGCCGGAGCCGTCGAACAGCTGCACCGCATCGCCCTCGGCCATGCGCAGCACGCGGCTGATGTAATGCGCCTGGGCTTCCGGCAGTTCGTGTTCGCCGGTGCTGAGCGGGGCGTCGATAAAGAAGCGGGACAGTCTCATGGTGGTTCTCTAGAAAATTGAATCAAGATCGCTGTTCTGGCGAGTGACGCTTAGCCCGGATCACGGAATCCGGGATGGAAATCCTTCGGCACCGCCACGCTGACGCTGTCACGGGTAGCAATGTCGATGCCTTCGCTGGCGACTTCGGCGAGGAAGTCGATCTGCTCCGGGGTGATCACGTACGGCGGCAGGAAATACACCACGCTGCCCAGCGGACGCAGCAACGCGCCACGCTCCAGCGCGTGCTGGAACACCTTCAGACCGCGACGTTCCTGCCACGGATAGGCCTCTTTCGTGGCCTTGTCCTTGACCATCTCGATGGCCAGCACCATGCCGGTCTGACGGACTTCCGAAACATTCGGATGATCCACCAGATGCGCGGTCGCAGACGCCATGCGTTGCGCCAGCGCCCGGTTGTTCTCGATCACGTTGTCCTGTTCGAAGATATCCAGGGTCGCCAGCGCCGCCGCACACGCCAACGGGTTGCCGGTGTAGCTGTGTGAATGCAGGAAGGCGCGCAGGGTCGGGTAATCGTCGTAGAACGCGCTGTACACCTCGTCGGTGGTCAGGCACGCCGCCAGCGGCAGATAACCGCCGGTCAGGGCTTTCGACAGGCACAGGAAGTCCGGGCGGATGCCGGCCTGTTCGCAGGCGAACATCGTCCCGGTGCGGCCGAAACCGACGGCGATTTCGTCGTGGATCAGGTGCACACCGTAGCGGTCGCAGGCTTCGCGCAGCAGCTTGAGGTACACCGGGTGATACATGCGCATGCCGCCGGCGCCCTGGATCAGCGGCTCGAGGATCACGGCAGCGACGCTGTCATGGTTTTCCGCCAGCGTCTGCTCCATGGCCGCAAACATGTTGCGCGAGTGTTCTTCCCAGCTCATGCCCTGCGGGCGCAGGTAGCAATCCGGGCTCGGCACTTTGATGGTGTCCATCAGCAGCGCTTTGTAGGTCTCGGTGAACAGTGGTACGTCGCCGACCGCCATCGCCGCCATGGTTTCGCCGTGGTAGCTGTTGGTCAGGGTGACGAAGCGTTTCTTGTTCGGCTGGCCGCGGTTGAGCCAGTAGTGAAAGCTCATTTTCAGCGCGACTTCGATGCAGGACGAACCGTTATCGGCGTAGAACACCCGGTTCAGGCCCTCCGGCGTCATCTTCACCAGACGCTCGGACAGCTCGATCACCGGTTGATGACTGAAACCGGCCAGAATCACGTGTTCCAGCTGATCGACCTGATCCTTGATGCGCTGGTTGATGCGCGGATTGGCGTGGCCGAACACGTTGACCCACCAGGAACTGACGGCATCCAGGTAGCGTTTGCCTTCAAAGTCCTCAAGCCACACGCCTTCACCGCGCTTGATCGGGATCAGCGGCAGCTGTTCGTGGTCTTTCATCTGGGTGCAGGGATGCCACAGCACCGCGAGATCGCGTTGCATCCACTGGTTGTTCAGGCCCATGTTCAGTCTCCTCGAGGCGGCTCGCGTCAGGCGCGGGCAAACAATCGCGCAAGCCTATGCAATGCGTCGCGCCGGGACAACCCATTGCGTCGATTGAGCTACTTTGTATGGGCCGATAGACGTCGCTGGCGGCGTTTTGATGGCTGACGTATTCTTCGCGGTTCTTTGGGTCGACTGACCCGCAAAACTGCTTTTTTCCTACGTGTTTTTCCGGAGTTCGCTGAATGTCTGTCGGTTGGCTGCGCGCCTGTGCGCTTGTGGTGTTGGGGCTTTTCAGCGTTACGGCGCTGGCCAAGGATAAAACCGCGATCGTGATCGGCGGCGGCCTGTCGGGCCTGACCGCGGCTTACGAACTGCAGAACAAGGGCTGGCAGGTCACGCTGCTGGAAGCCAAACCGAGCCTGGGCGGTCGCTCGGGCATGGCCACCAGCGAGTGGATCGGCAACGACAAGGCTCAGCCTGTGCTGAACAAGTACGTCTCGACTTTCAAACTGAGCACCACGCCGGCCCCTGAATTCGTGCGTACCCCGGGTTATCTGATCGATGGCGAGTATTTCTCTGCCGCCGATCTGGCCACCAAGCAACCGGCCACTGCCCAGGCGTTGAAAACCTTCGAAAAAACCCGTGACGATCTGGCGCGCTCGATTGACGATCCGCAGAACCCGGCGGCGACCAACACCCTGCACGCACTGGACCAGATCAACGTGTCAAGCTGGCTCGACAAGCAGAACCTGCCTGCTACTGCGCGTCAGTTGATCAACCAGGATATCCGCACCCATTACGACGAACCGTCGCGTCTGTCGCTGCTGTACTACGCACAGCAGAGCCGCGTTTATCGCGGCGTGTCCGACCGTGACATGCGCGCTTCGCGTCTGGTCGGCGGCAGCCCGGTGCTGGCCCAGGCCTTCGTCAAGCAACTGAAAACCATCAAGACCAGCTCGCCGGTTTCCGCGATCGTCCAGGACAAGGACGGCGTGACCGTCAAGGTCGGCAGCGTGGGCTACCAGGCAGACTACGTCGTACTGGCGGTGCCATTGCGCGCCCTCGACAAGATCCAGCTGACCCCGGCCCTGGATGCCCAGCACCTGGCCGCGATCAAGGGCACCAACTACGGTTGGCGCGACCAGATCATGCTGAAGTTCAAGACGCCGGTCTGGGAAAGCAAGGCGCGGATGTCCGGTGAGATCTACAGCAACACCGGTCTGGGCATGTTGTGGATCGAACCAGCCCTGAAGGGCGGCGCCAACGTGGTGATCAACCTGTCCGGCGACAACGCCCGCGTCATGCAGGCCTTCGGCGACAAGCAGATGGTCGATCAGGTGCTGATTCGTCTGCACGCGTTTTATCCACAGGCCCGTGGCGCGTTCACCGGTTATGAAATCCGTCGCTACAGCACCGACCCGTCGACTGGCGGTTCGTACCTGGCCTTCGGCCCGGGCCAGATCAGCAAGTACTGGCGCCTGTGGGAGCGTCCGCTGCAGCGCGTAGCGTTCGCCGGTGAGCACACTGACACCCTGTACCCAGGCACCCTGGAAGGCGCTCTGCGCACCGGTCAACGTGCAGCCAGTCAGGTTGAAGACCTGGCGGCAGGCAAATCCTTCGAACCGATCAAGGTCGGCCCGGCGGCCGCCACCGCAGCAGCGGCGGCAGGCGCAGCAGGTGCGGCCACGGCGGCGAAGAAAGGCAATTTCTTCACCAACCTGTTCGGTGGTTCGGATGACGAGAAGAAACCGGAGCCAGTAAAAGCCCCAGAGCCGGCACCAGCTCCAGCCGCTCCGGCGCCTGCACCGACTCCGGCACCTGCGCCAGCCCCGGTGGAAGCGCCGAAGCCAGCGGCTCCGGTGAAGGCCGAGCCAGCCAAGAAAGCACCGGCCAAGCCGGCAGCGAAAAAACCTGCGGCCAAGACCGAGGCGAAAAAAGCCCCGGCCAAACCGGCAGCGAAAAAGGCTGAACCGGCGAAGAAGCCAGCCGCAAAACCGGCTGCGGCCCCGGCAGCAGCGACCGATACCAAAGCGCAGTAAGGCTTTGCGGTGAATGAAAAAGCGCGGCTTTCAGGCCGCGCTTTTTTATTGCCTGAAAGATCGTAATCGCGAGCAGGCTCGCTCCCACAGGAGATTGCATTCCAGCTGAAGGAACACAGTCGAATGTGGGAGCGAGCCTGCTCGCGATGGGATCAACGTGGGCACTGTAAATTGAAGACCTGTCAGCTAATCTCCCGTCACACTTTTCCCCTTTAATCTTTCCTTAACCCCCTTGTTCAAGACTCTTGATCGTATTTCTCGATATTTCAAAGCGAAATTTTCCGCTTTAATTCGATAGATAACTCGCTAGTCTTGGTTCGCAGTTCTCACAGGATTTGGGCAATGCAGCTACGTAATTCTTCTTCGCGCTACGGTTGGGTCAGCATCTTCATGCACTGGGGTGTGGCGCTGGCGGTCTTCGGGCTGTTTGCGCTCGGTCTGTGGATGGTGGGGCTGGATTACTACAGCACCTGGCGCAAAGACGCGCCGGATCTGCACAAGAGCATCGGTCTGGTGCTGCTGGCTGTGATGGTGTTGCGGGTGCTGTGGCGCTTTATCAGTCCACCGCCGCCAACGCTGCAAAGCTACAGCCGCATGACCCGCATCGGCGCCAGGTTCGGCCACGGGTTTCTGTACCTTGCGCTGTTCGCCGTGATGATTGCCGGTTACCTGATTTCCACCGCAGACGGTGTCGGGATTCCGGTGTTTGGCCTGTTTGAAGTTCCTGCACTGGTTTCCGGACTACCGGATCAGGCAGATACCGCCGGGGTGATTCACTTGTACCTGGCGTGGGCGCTGGTAATTTTTTCCGGCCTCCATGCGTTGGCAGCATTGAAGCACCACTTTATCGATCGTGATGCGACCCTCACTCGAATGCTCGGTCGCAAAGCCTGAAGCTCAACCTCGACTCAAAGGAAAAGAAAGCATGTTGAAAAAGACTCTGGCCGCTCTGGCAATCGGTTCTGCCGTGCTGTCCGCCAACGTAATGGCCGCTGACTACACCGTCGACAAGGAAGGCCAGCACGCCTTCGTCGACTTCAAGATCAGCCACCTGGGCTACAGCTACATCACCGGTACCTTCAAGGACATCAGCGGCAAGTTCAGCTTCGATGCTGCCAAGCCTGAAGACAGCAAGATCGAGTTCGACGTGAAGACCGCCAGCGTGTTCACCAACCATGCCGAGCGTGACAAGCACATCGCCAGCAAAGACTTCCTGGACGTGGGCAAATTCGCTGACGCCAAGTTCGTCTCCACCAGCGTCAAGTCCACCGGCAAGAACGCCGATGGCAAAGACACTGCTGACGTGACCGGTGACCTGACCCTGCACGGCGTGACCAAGCCGATCGTGGTCAAGGCCACTTTCCTGGGTGAAGGCAAGGATCCATGGGGCGGCTACCGTGCCGGCTTCGAAGGCACCACCAGCATCAAGCGTTCTGATTTCGGCAAGATGATGGACCTGGGTCCACAGTCCGACAAAGTCGACCTGTACATCTCGTTCGAAGGTGTCAAAGCGAAGTAATTTTCGCCAGACATACAAAAACGCCCCCGGTCTTGCGACCGGGGGCGTTTTTTATTGCCTTGTCGAAACTCAGCGATTGCGGGTCAGCAAGGCCGGTTTCTCACCGCGTGGGCGGCTTGGCAGTTGATCGAGCTGCTCAGGCGTCGGGAAGCGGTCGGCTTTCGATTCCTTGTGCATGATCTTCGGGCCGCTGCTGCGCGGGTTCTGCACGGCCGGTTCGGCACGTTGCTGATCGTCACGGGCCGGACGGCGGTTGCGCGAATTTTCGTCGCGACGACCCTGACCATCACGCGGGGCACCGTTACGCGGGCCGTTGCGTTTGCCCGGCGGGGTGCCGGTGCTCGAACCGTTGCTGTTGCGCGGGCCGTTCTGACGACCTTGCGACTGGCCGCCGCGCGGAGCGCCCGAACCTGCGCCCTGCGCCGGAGCGCCTGGGCGACGGTTGCGACCACCTGCAGGTGCCTGCTTCGGCACGTAGTCAACGCGGTTGCCGAAGTTATCGATATCGTCGTCGAGGAACTCGTCCGGTGCACGATCAGCCGCAGCACGTGGCGGCTGGCTTGGCTGACGCTGTTCGCGGGCCGGGGTGCCTTCGCGTGGTTTCTGCTGACGGGCTGGACGCTCGCCACGCTCACCGCGTTCGCCGGCAGGTTTTTCCTTGCCCTTGTCTTTGCCTTTGTCTTTACGACCACCGCCACCGCCGCCATTCGGGCCGTCGCCGCGCGGGCCACGACCGTTGCGCGGGTTGCGCATGTCCGGACGTTCGCGCACTTCAGGCTTCTCGGCCTCGATGGTGCTGGCATCGAAGCCCATCAGGTCGCCGTCGGCAATTTTCTGCTTGGTCATGCGTTCGATGCTTTTCAGCAGTTTTTCTTCGTCTGGCGCGACTAGCGAGATCGCCTCGCCCGAACGACCGGCACGGCCGGTACGACCGATGCGGTGCACGTAGTCTTCATCGACGTTCGGCAGTTCGAAGTTGACCACGTGTGGCAACTGGTCGATGTCCAGGCCGCGCGCCGCGATGTCGGTGGCAACCAGGATGCGTACCTGGTTGGCCTTGAAATCGGCCAGGGCCTTGGTGCGGGCGTTCTGGCTCTTGTTGCCGTGGATCGCCACAGCCGGCAGGCCGTGTTTGTCCAGGTACTCGGCCAGACGGTTGGCGCCGTGCTTGGTGCGGGTGAACACCAGCACCTGTTCCCACGCGCCGGCGGTGATCAGGTGGGCCAGCAGCGCACGCTTGTGGCTGGCCGGCAGGCGGAAGACGCGTTGTTCGATGCGCTCGACCGTGGTGTTCGGCGGCGTCACTTCGATGCGTTCCGGGTTGTGCAGCAGCTTGCCGGCGAGGTCGGTGATGTCTTTGGAGAAGGTCGCCGAGAACAGCAGGTTCTGGCGCTTGGCCGGCAGGCGGGCGAGGACTTTCTTCACGTCATGGACAAAGCCCATGTCGAGCATGCGGTCGGCTTCGTCCAGCACGAGGATTTCAACGTGGGACAGATCGATGCTGCCCTGGCCGCACAGGTCGAGCAGACGACCCGGGCAGGCAACCAGTACGTCCACACCACGGGACATGGCCTGAACCTGCGGGTTCATGCCGACGCCGCCGAAAATGCAGGCGCTGACGAATTTCAGGTCACGGGCGTAGATCTTGAAGCTGTCGTGTACCTGGGCCGCGAGTTCGCGGGTCGGGGTCAGGACCAGGACGCGCGGCTGGCGCGGGCCGTGGCGCTGGGATTTGTCCGGGTGACCGTTGGGGAACAGCCGCTCCAGGATCGGAAGGGCGAAACCGCCGGTTTTACCGGTACCTGTCTGTGCCGCAACCATCAGGTCGCGACCTTGCAACACGGCGGGAATGGCCCGCTGTTGCACCGGAGTAGGCTCGGTATAGCCCGCGTCTTCGATAGCGCGGACCAAAGCCTCGGAGAGACCGAGGGAAGCAAAGGACATGAGTAATCCTGTTTTAGTTAGGGCTTGGCCCAATGGGAGTCTTGCCTGGCGCGAATGGCGTTTAAGAGGACGCAATCCCGTCCGGTCCTGCTGCGGTTCCGAAGGCACGTCCGGAGCGCTCGCGCGGGCTGAAAAGCTGCGCTGTAGCGGGTCGGGAGGCCTGTAACGGTTCCGGGCGTCCGGGCGTGAGCCTGGCGGGAACGCCGGAGTATAACAGAGCAATCACTGCGCGCCGCTTTCCTGCTGCTCAACGGTTTTGCCGCTGGCGGTGGCGCTGCTCAAGGGTTTTTCCGAAACCGGGGCTGCACCGTAGCGCGCGCTCAGCTCGGCATAGGCCGGCTCACGCTTGAAACGCTTGAGCTCGGCGCCGAAGCGCTGCACCAGCAAATCCATCCCCGCATTGCGCCGCACGGCCAGAAACTGGCTCTGACGGCTAATGACGGTGGGGTTTTCGGTGATCTGATCGCGGATATTCAGTTCATCGAGCAAATGCTGACCCACGCGGCGATCGGTGATCAGCAGGTCGATGCGCCCGCGCACCAGTTTGCCGAAATTGGCTTCGTGGGTCGGGGCCGGTTCCCGGTTGAACAGGGTCGATTCACTGAAGTCGGGGCTGTACAGATAACCCGGCGAGGTGCCGATGGTCAGGCCCTTGAGGTCTTCAAGGCTGCGAAAAGGGTGCGGTCGGTCGTTGGCGTAGAACATCACGAACTCGACGTCCGACAGCGGTTCGCTCGGGTAGAGCAGGGTGGCGTCGCGTTCGTCGCTGTGAAAGATGTCCAGCGCACCGTCGGCCTGCCCGGTTTCGAGCATCGACAGGCAACGCTTCCATGGCAGGAACTGCCACTCGACATCGATGCCCAGACGTTTGAACACAATGGCAGTGGTTTCGTAGTCCAGCCCGAGGTTCTTTCCGTTCTCTTCGTAAACGTACGGCGCCCACGGTTCGGTGACGATACGCAGCTTCTCGCCTCGAGCCGCAAAGCTCAGGCAAGCAAAAACCAGCACGGCGAATAACTGCGTGATCAAAGGCATGACTTGAGATTACGACGAGAAACGCCAAAGAGCCAGAAACTGGCTGCAGAAGCTCTGTTTCGGGCCTTGAAAGCAAAAGATCGCACCTACGAAACGCTTATAGGCATTGGCGCAGTCTGCGATCTTTTGATCTTGCTTGTGGCTTTCAGCTTGAAGCTTGCCGCTGTTTTATCGTGGCAACTTCAGATTGTTCCAGATCGCCAGGCTAGGTTCGGCCTGGTTCATGGAATAGAAGTGCAGGCCAGGCGCACCGCCTTGCAGCAGGCGTTCGCACATTTCGCTGACGACTTGCTCGCCGAAGCGCTGAATGCTCTGGCTGTCATCGCCGTAGGCTTCCAGTTGCTTGCGGATCCAGCGCGGGATTTCCGCACCGCAGGCATCGGAGAAGCGCGCGAGTTTGCTGTAGTTGGTGATCGGCATGATCCCCGGCACGACCGGAATGTCCACGCCCAGCGCCTGCAAACGGTCGACGAAGTAGAAATAGCTGTCGGCGTTGAAGAAGTACTGGGTGATCGCGCTGTCGGCGCCGGCACGGGCCTTGCGCACGAAGTTGGCGAGATCGTCTTCGTAGTTGCGCGCTTGCGGATGCATCTCCGGGTAAGCGGCCACTTCGATGTGGAAATGATTGCCGGTTTCTTCACGAATGAATTCGACCAGTTCATTGGCGTGACGCAGCTCGCCGCTGGTCATGCCCATGCCGGACGGCAGGTCGCCACGCAGGGCAACGATGCGCTTGATGCCGGCAGCCTTGTACTCGTTCAGCAGGCCGCGCAGGTCGTCCTTGCTGTCGCCGACGCACGACAGGTGCGGGGCGGCGGGTACTTTGACTTCGCTTTCCAGCTGCAACACGGTGTTCAGCGTGCGGTCACGGGTCGAACCGCCCGCGCCGTAGGTGCAGGAAAAGAAATCAGGGTTGTAGGTGGCCAGCTGACGGGCAGTGGCGAGCAGTTTTTCATGGCCAGCATCGGTCTTGGTCGGGAAGAACTCGAAGCTGTAGCGACGGTCTTGGGACATCGGGGGACCTCCAGTCACGAGCGGCAAGCTACAAGCTTCGAGAGAAGCGGAGGTGCGCTGATCTCTCGTGCGTGAAACCTGCTGCCTGAAACTGTTTTGAAATAGGGGCAGAGCTCTCAAGCTTCGTACGGCAAGCCCGGCTTGTGGCCTTGCTTGCCGCTTGAAGCTTGAGGCTCGCAGCTGCTCTTTTCTTAGTAGCGGTAAGCGTGCGGCTTGAACGGGCCTTCGACGGTCACGCCGATGTAGTCAGCCTGTTGCTTGGTCAGTTGGGTGACCACGCCGCCGAAGCCGCGAACCATTTCCAGGGCCACTTCTTCGTCGAGTTTCTTCGGCAGTACTTCAACAGTCAGGCGCTCGGCTTTCTGGGCTGGCGACAGGTCGGCGTACTTCTGGCCGAACAGGAAGATCTGCGCCAGAACCTGGTTGGCGAACGAACCGTCCATGATGCGGCTTGGGTGACCAGTGGCGTTGCCCAGGTTCACCAGACGGCCTTCGGCCAGCAGGATCAGGTAGTCGTCGTTCTGAGCGTCGAAAGCGCCCGGGCCGGTACGGTGGATCTTGTGTACCTGTGGCTTCACTTCTTCCCATGCCCAGTTCTTGCGCATGAAAGCGGTGTCGATTTCGTTGTCGAAGTGACCGATGTTGCAGACAACGGCGCGCTTCTTCAGGGCTTTGAGCATGTTTGCGTCGCAAACGTTGACGTTACCGGTGGTGGTCACGATCAGGTCGATCTTGCCCAGCAGCGCTTTGTCGATGCTGGCTTCGGTGCCGTCGTTGATACCGTCGATGAACGGCGAAACCAGTTCGAAACCGTCCATGCAGGCTTGCATGGCGCAGATCGGGTCGACTTCGGAAACCTTGACGATCATGCCTTCCTGACGCAGGGACTGGGCCGAGCCTTTGCCCACGTCACCGTAGCCGATGACCAGCGCTTGCTTGCCGGACAGCAGGTGGTCGGTGCCGCGCTTGATGGCGTCGTTCAGGCTGTGACGGCAGCCGTACTTGTTGTCGTTCTTGGACTTGGTCACCGAATCGTTGACGTTGATGGCCGGGATGCGCAGTTCGCCCTTGGCCAGCATGTCCAGCAGGCGGTGTACGCCGGTGGTGGTTTCTTCGGTCACGCCGTGAACGCGGTCCAGAACCTGTGGGTATTTCTTGTGCAGCAGCTCGGTCAGGTCGCCGCCGTCGTCGAGGATCATGTTGGCGTCCCATGGCTGGCCATCCTTCAGGATGGTCTGCTCCAGGCACCACTCGTACTCTTCTTCGGTTTCACCTTTCCAGGCGAAAACCGGGATGCCGGCAGCGGCGATGGAAGCGGCGGCCTGATCCTGAGTCGAGAAGATGTTGCAGGACGACCAGCGTACTTCGGCACCCAGGGCAACCAGGGTTTCGATCAGCACGGCGGTCTGAATGGTCATGTGGATGCAGCCGAGGATTTTTGCGCCTTTCAGCGGCTGCTCGGAAGCGTACTTGCGGCGCAGACCCATCAGGGCCGGCATTTCCGACTCGGCGATGATGGTTTCACGACGGCCCCAGGCAGCCAGGGACATGTCGGCAACTTTGTAATCGTTAAAATCTGCAGGCGTGATAACAGCGCTCATGAGAGCCTCCATTCGTAATGTATGCGAATGGGCGCCGTTGTGCGTTTAGTGTCCGGCCTGAGCCAGTCAACGCCCCATCCGAGCCTGACAGGTTGAACCTGCTGCAGCGCCCCTCGGACAGGTGGCGGGAAAACGGTACCAAGTGAAGGTTACCGTTTTGAAACGGGGGCGATTATAGCCGTCTAGACTGATCTTCCAAAGGGTTTCTGTCGGCCAGATGAAGATCATTAATAGCGACCATAGTAGAAGCCTCATGGAGCATGACCGCTCAGTCTGCCAAGATGGCCCCATCATTCGGCAAGACGCTCAGGAGTGAAGATGAATTTCCACACCCGCAAGTGGGTAAAACCCGAAGACCTCAACCCCAACGGCACCCTGTTCGGCGGCAGCCTGCTGCGCTGGATCGACGAAGAGGCGGCGATCTACGCCATCGTTCAACTGGGCAACCAGCGCGTGGTGACCAAGTATATTTCCGAGATCAACTTCGTCAGCGCCTCGCGCCAGGGCGACATCATCGAACTGGGCATCACCGCCACCGAGTTCGGCCGCACCTCGATCACCCTGACCTGTGAAGTGCGCAACAAGATCACCCGCAAGAGCATCCTGACCGTCGAGAAGATGGTTTTTGTGAACCTCGGCGAAGACGGCCTGCCGGCGCCGCACGGGCGGACCGAAATCAAATACGTCAAAGACCAGTTCAAGGATGAAACGCCCGTTACCGAGTAATCGGCGCACCCCACAGAACGGAAGCCGAGCGGCGCGTGTCGTAGCTTTATGACCCCGCCACCGGTTTCCCGCCATGACCACGCCAACAGACGGCAAGACCCCCGACCTCTCGGCCAAGGAACAACACGAAGTCGAGAAAAACCAGCCGCCCCGGGCGGCGGTCCTGCATGAAATCATCCGCAAACAGGGCGACCAGGAACTGGAGCGCAGCATCGCCGCGCTGTGGTGGTCGGCGCTGGCAGCCGGGCTGACCATGGGCCTGTCGCTGATGGGCATGGGCCTGCTCAATTCCCGGTTGCCCGAGGGCGACGAGTTCAAGGTGATCGCCAGCTTCGGCTACTGCGCCGGTTTTCTCGCGGTGATCCTCGCTCGCCAGCAGTTGTTCACCGAAAACACCCTGACCGCTGTTCTGCCGGTCATGACCAAACCGACGCTCGGCAACTTCGGCCGCCTGATACGGCTCTGGACAGTCGTGCTGTTCGGCAATCTGTGCGGCACGATTCTGGTGGCGTATGTGATGCTCGAACTGCCGATCTTCGACAGCAAGACCGACGCCGCTTTCCTCGAAATCGGCCGCAAGGTCATGGAAAACCATACGAGCCAGATGTTCGCCAAGGGCATCGTTTCCGGCTGGATGATCGCCACCATGGTCTGGATGATCCCGTCCATGGAGAGCGCGAAGATGTGGATCATCATCCTCATCACCTACCTCATGGCGCTGGGCGACTTTACGCACATCGTGGTGGGTTCGGCGGAAGTGTCGTATCTGGTGTTTGCCGGCGAGTTGCCGTGGAGTGATTTCTGGGCGGTGTTTGCCGGGCCGACCCTGGCGGGGAACATCATTGGCGGCAGTTTTATCTTCGCCCTGATCAGCCATGCGCAGATCCGCAGCGAAAGCGGCAAACCGAAGGAGTCTGCGGATCAGGCGGAAAAGCCCGACCCGCAGCGGATCAGGAAATGATCAGTGGTGCGCAGGCTCGGCAGCGGTTGCCGGCTCGTCGCGAGTCGCATGTTTGACCAGTTTGCCAATGGTCAGACCCTGCAGCAGGATCGACGACAGCACCACGATGTAGGTGATGCTCAGCAGCAGATCGCGCTCCGGGCCCAATGGCAGGGCCAGGGCCAACGCCACCGAAACCCCGCCGCGCAAACCACCCCAGGTCAGGATGCGGATGGTGCCGCGCGGCACCGTGCGCCAGCGCCGCAACAGAACGATGGCGGGTGCCACGGTGAGCAGGCGCGACAACAGAATCGCCAGCGCCAGCAAGCTTGCCGCCGCTACATGCAGCCAGTTGAACGGCAGCAGCAACAGCTCCATGCCGATCAGCGCGAACAGCAGGGCGTTGAGCATGTCGTCGAGCAACTCCCAGAAACCGTCCAGGTATTTGCGCGTCATGTCGTTCATCGCCAGGTTGCGACCGAGGTTACCGATGATCAGACCGGCGACCACCATCGCAATCGGCGCCGAGACGTGCAGCTCGGTGGCCATCGCCGAGCCACCGATGACCAGCGCCAGGGTCAGCATGACTTCGATCTGGTGCTGCTCGATGCTCTTGATCATCAGGTACACCAGATAACCGATCAACCCGCCGAACAGCACGCCGCCGATGGCTTCGTGGGCAAACAGCATGGCGGTGGCGCCGATGGTCGGGGTTTCGCCCAGTTGCGCGATGCCCAGTAACACGGTGAACACCACCACGGCAGTGCCGTCGTTGAACAGCGATTCGCCGACGATGGTGGTCTTCAACGGCTTCGAGGCGTTGGCAGTCCGCAACACGCCGAGCACCGCGATCGGGTCGGTCGGGGAAATCAGTGCGCCGAACAACAGGCAGTAGAGGAAGCTCACGTGCCAGCCGAACAGGGCGAAGATGTAGTAGGCGAGGCTGCCGATCACGGCGGTGGCGATCAATACACCGAAGGTCGCCAGCAGGCCGATGGGCCATCGATAGCTGCGCAGGTCGTTCAGGTTGACGTGCAAGGCGCCGGCGAACAGCAGGAACGACAGCATCCAGTTCATCAGCAGATCACCGAAGTCGATCTGGCCGATCAGTTGCTGTACGCGCTCTTCGAGGCCGGGGTAGCCGAGCAGGCTCAGGCCTTGCAGCAACAGGGAAAACATCAGTGCGGTAACCATCACGCCGATGGTCGGAGGCAAACCGATGAAGCGGAAATTCACAAAAGTGAGGAGGGTGGTGAGGCAGATGAAAGCGGCGACAAGTTCAAGCATCCGGGGTCCTTTGGATGGGGGGTGAAAAGACAGCGCACCTGTTCATGGGCGCAAGGGTTGGATGGGTAGACACCGGGCGGGGGCACAATTGTGTGGCCCGGGCAGGATTTTTTTGGCATTTGTCTGTGCGCAACCGGGTGTGGCGAGGTCGCTTGACGTATAAACAGCGCCTGACACATCGCGAAGCAAAGACCTGATCAAATGGCTCGGGTTCAAAAACAAGAATGAAGGAGTGACACGTGCTGGCGACAGCTCTGGTGTTGGTGGCGGCGCTGTTGCATGCCGCGTGGAATACCCTGATCAAATTCAGCGCCGAACGGTTGCTGGTGGTGGCCTGCATGGACACCGTGGCGCTGTTGTTCGTCGCGCTGGCGTTTCCTTTCATCAGCCTGCCGCCGCAGGAAGTCTGGCCGTGGATTCTGGCGTCGGCGGCGTTCGAGCTGCTCTATCGCTACCTGTTGATCCAGGCCTATCGGGTCGGCGACCTCGGGCTGGTCTATCCGTTGATGCGCGGGCTGTCGCCGCTGGTGGTACTGGCGCTGACCCTGATCTTCGCCGGCGAAGTGCTGACCACCCAACAGATCTTCGGAATCATGCTGATCCCACTGGGCATGGCCTGCCTGCTCTGGCAGGGCGGTGGCGGGAAACACCTGCCGTGGTCGATGCTGCCGGTGGTGGCGCTGATCGGGCTGTGCATCGGCTGCTACACCTACATTGATGGGCAGGCCTTGCGGCGCTGGTCGCACCCACTGGATTACCTGGTCTGGGTCACGCTGCTCAGCGCCTGGCCGTTCCCGATGCTGGCGTGGGTGGCCAAACGTCCGGCGTTCCTGCAGTTCTGGCGCGAGCAATGGAAGCTGGGGCTGGCGGTCGGGTTCTGCGTGTTGTTCAGCTACGCTCTGGTGCTGTGGGCGATGCAACTGGGGTCGATTGCCGAGGCCGCGGCGTTGCGCGAGATCAGCGTGATTCTGGTGGTGCTGTTCGGCATGCGTTACCTGAAAGAACCTTTCGGCCGGCCACGGCTCTTAGCCTGTGGGCTGGTGCTGATCGGCATGCTGGTGATGAAGTTCTGACCCGCCAACTCTAAAAACTGAAAAAGGACGGCGTTATGACGGTGGCTCTGTGGTGCGTTTTCATTGCGATCTTTCTGCCCTATGTGTGCACGGGCGTGGCCAAGGCTGTCGGTGGTTACCGGCTCAGTGACAATCACGATCCCCGGGATTTTCTCGAAAGCCTGAACGGTGTGGCCCGACGGGCCCATGCGGCGCAACTGAACAGTTTTGAAGTGACACCGGCCTTTGCGGCGGCGGTGATCGTCGCGCACCTGGTGGGCACGGCGCAGCTGGTGACGGTCAATGTGCTGGCAGTGCTGTTCATCACCAGTCGCCTGCTGTACATCATTTGCTATCTGGCGGACTGGGCGATTCTGCGGTCGCTGGTGTGGTTTGTCGGGATGGGGCTGATTGCCAGTTTCTTCTTCGTTTCGGTCTGACGCTGAAAGGATCGCAGGCTGACGAGGCCTGCGATCCTTTGCGTTGCGCTTACTGCCTGTCGGCCACCTGCGGCACTTGCGGCAACGCCGCGCCTTTGGGCCAGAGCATCCAGATCTGCCCTTGCTGCTTCATGTCGCCGGCCAGTTGCCCGGCGGCATCACCGGTGCCCCAGAACAGATCCGCACGAACTTCGCCGGCAATCGCGCCGCCGGTGTCCTGCGCCGCCACCGGGCGTACCAGTGCAGTACCGTCAGGGCGGGTGGTCGACAGCCACAACAAGCTGCCCAGCGGAATCACCTTGCGATCCACCGCCGCGCTGTAACCGGCGGTCAGCGGCACATTCAGCGAGCCGCGCGGGCCTTCGTTGCTGTCCGGATTGCGGGTGAAGAACACATAGCTCGGGTTGCTGCCCAGCAACTCCGGAATGCGTGACGGGTTGGCCTTGGCCCAGTTGCTGATGGCGCCCATGGTCACGTCTTCTTTCTTCAGCTCGCCCTGTTCCACCAGCCAGCGGCCGATCGGCCGGTACGGGTGGCCGTTCTGGTCGGCGTAGGCGATGCGCAGTTGCCGGCCGTCATCGGTCTGAATCCGCCCTGAACCCTGGATCTGCAGGAATTGCAGGTTCATCGGGTCGGTCAGCCAAGCGACTACGGGTGCCTTGACCCCTTTGCTCTCGATGGTCGCGGCGTCGTCGTAAGGTTTCAGCACGCGGCCCTCAAGGCGTCCGCGCAGGCGCTTGCCTTTCAGTTCCGGGTAAATGCTGTCCAGCGAGACGATGATCATGTCATCGGGCACGCCGTACACCGGCACATTGGCGGTCGCGGTTTGCGTCAGGCTGCCGGGGTAGACCGGTTCGTAGTAGCCGGTGATCAGACCGTTGGGGTTGTCATTTTCGGCGCGCAGGCCGAACACATCGAGGTTTTGCTTGAGGAACGTGCGGATATCGCCAGCGCTTTGCGGCACATTGGCCGCCGCCGCGCAGGTGGCGCCCCAGACCGGGTCAGCCTTGAGCCGGGTGCAGGCGCTGCGCCATGAACCGAAACCGGCCACCAAATCGTTGTCGGAAACCGCAGGCAGGGCTTCCCAGGTGGCGCTGGAGTAAGTGGCCAGTGCGTGGGTTTTCGGCTTGGCACTGTCGCCTCCGGTGCAGCCGGCAAGAATGACCAGCAGTGGCAGGGTTACGATGAGTGGGTGGCGCCAGGCCTTGAAACGGCTGTTCATGGAGAATTTCCTGTGTCGGTTGCAGGCGTGCTCCATGCGCGCCAGCAACCCATATTATTAATAGGGCTATTGGTGTTTGGCGGTGACGCGAGGATACTGGCCGCCGAATTCCGTGACCTGAAGCCACCATGACTCTTAAAAGACTTTCTGTTGTATTGCTGGCCTGTCTGACCTTGTCCGCCTGTGGCGGTGTTGATCCCAATTCCCCGCTGGGCCAGCGCAAGGCGATCTTCAAGCAGATGCTCAAGACCGGCGAAGACCTGGGCGGCATGCTGCGCGGGCGCATCCCCTTCGACGGGCCGAAATTCACGGAAGGCGCGGTCAAGCTCGATGCGCTGTCCCATGAACCGTGGAAGCATTTCCCTTCGGTGCGTGAAGAAGATCACACCAGCGCCAAGGACGATGTCTGGCAGCGACAGGCACGTTTTCAGGAAATGGCCCGCACCCTTGAGGCCGCCACCGGTGAGCTGGTGATCGCCAGCAAGGTTCAGCCGTACAAGGCCAGCAACCTGGGGCCGGCGGTGCAGAAGGTCGAAGATGCCTGCAGTGCCTGTCATAAAGAGTTTCGGGATCATTGATCCTGAGGTGCGGTGACGGAGAGGACTCTTTCACCGCACATTGCCTGCCGGATTACTTGTCCAGTTCGTCCAGCGCGTCCTGCAATTCCTTGCGCGACTCGGCGAGCTTGTTCTTGCGCTTGTCGATCTTCTCCGGGTCGCCTTTCTTCATGGCCTTGTCGAGATCGGCCTGGCGCTTGCTCACTTCGTGCTTGGCGTCGAGCACCTTGTTTTCACGTTCCTTCTTCAGGCCGGCGTCGGTGCAGTGTTCGGTGACTTCGCGCAGGGCGGTTTCGAGGCCGGCCTGCTGGTCGGCGTTGCCACGGGATTTGGCCTGTTCGATCTGATTGATGATGCCTTGCTTCTTGGCGGCGCAGCCGGTCAGGCCCGGGGCGTCTTCGCCAGCCATCGCGGGTGCGGCCATTACGGCGCAAAGAGTCAGCATGGCGAGCGGTGCGAGAAATTTCATAAAAGCTCCATGTGCAAAGGCAATCGGGTCGGGAAAGCACTGCGCTGTTGGAGCGCTTCGGCGACCGTTGGGTTCCCGGCTTGCCGGGATGCATGTTCAGAAACCGTCGATTCCGGCGGCGCGTAAGGTTTCACTCAGGGCCAGCACCTGCGGGTCGCGGAAAAAAGCGCTCAATTGCGCCGCGCGACTGGGGCCGATTCCGGGTTCTGCCTGCCATTGTTCGGTATTTCGTTGTGCCAGCGCTTGCCATGAATCAGCCAAAGAGGCCTGACCGGTCGGCGGCAACCCCAGGGCTTTGAGCCACTGGGTGAACGGCCGCTGGCGAGCGCTGTGAAAACTGTGGAGCAGGCGGGCGCTGCTGCGCTCGCCGAGGCCGGCAATCTTAGCAAGCTCTGGCTCGTCGAGGGCCAACCAATCCAGCAGGCTGTTCAGTCGGCCTGTATCCAGAAGTTTCTCCCACGTGCCGCGCCCGACATGGGGCAGCGCCAGCCCTTGCTTGCCGCCAAGCCAGATCAGGCGCGCGAGGAATTGACTCTCGCACCCGGGCGTCGGTTGCCAGCAGCTTAGCGGGTGAAAGTCACTGGCGAGAGGAGCGTTCAATTCGACGCGCTCCGTGCTGTGGAGTACGACGCTGTCGAGTCGCGGAATCGTCAGACCGGCCAGGCTGATCGCCACTTGATCGCCGGGACGAATGTCCAGTTCCTGCCAGCGTTTGAGTGAGCTGACGCTGACCCGTCTGATCTGGCGGTCATCAAGCATGACCGGTGCCAGTTCCAGTACAGGGGTGATGCGCCCGGTGCGACCGACCTTGAAATCGACCTTGCGCACATCGGCCAGCGCCTGGGCAAACGGGTATTTCCAGGCCACGGCCCAGTAAGGCGGGCGCGCCTGCCAGCGTTCGGCAGCAGGACGCTGGCTCTGACGCAGGACGATGCCGTCGCTGGCAAAGGGCAGTGGCGAGCGATACCAGTGATCGCGCCACTGCTGCGCATCGGCAAGACCACTGACGGGTTGGCTGTAAGGTTCTGTTGTGGCGAAGCCCAGTGTTGCCAGCCCCGTGATTCGCTCTGCAAGGCTATTCGGTCCTTGGGGCCAGTCCCAGACAAAAAGCCCGATGCCCGCGGCCTGTTCAATACTGAGATCCTTGCGTCCCATCAGGCCGGCGACTGTTGCGCGGGCGTTGGCGCTGCCGGTGCGGGCCTGGATATGGTCGTCCAGCCGCCAATAGAGTTCGCCCTGCACCGAGAGGTCCAGTGGCTGCGTCAGCTGTCGGGGAATGGCGCTGATCTTCTGTGCCGAGGCAGTCCAGTCCTGCCCGCGAACGCCGTCGCCGCGACTGATCGCCTGCTGCAACCGCCCGGCGCGATAGATCAGCGTGACGGCCACGCCATCGACCTTGGGTTGTGCCCAGACGTCCTTGCGGTCGCGCAGCCAGGCTTCGATGTCCGCTGCGTCGTGAAGCTTGTCGAGGCCGGTATGGGCGATCGGATGTGCGACCGGGCCAGCCGCAGTCGGTAAAGGCTTGGACGATGATGGAAGTTTGAAGCACTGGCGCCATTCGCCAAGCCGGATGCGGGACTGATCGTAGAGTTCATCGACGATCAGTGATCGGCCTTCACGGTGATAGGCGTCGTCCCATTGATCGATCTGCTGTTGCAGGGCAGTGATTTCGCTTCGGGCCCGGTCGGCTGGCCAAGTGGGGCATTCGCCAGCGAAGGCGCCGAGGTGGGCGGAAAGCAGCGGGAAAATGCAAAACAGGCGCAGTGTGGCAAGCATCGTGAGCGTCCTTGCTCAGGGAGATACCTGAAGGCTAGCCGGAATTTTCCAGCGGGCCGGTCGGCTGTTTTGCCGGGTGTTTCGCGGCCATGAAAAAGCCCCGCACGGCGAACCGTGCGGGGCTTTTTGTACCGCCAGGAAAATTACAGGCCGGCAGCAGAACGCAGAGCGTCGGCGCGGTCGGT
This sequence comes from Pseudomonas kribbensis, assembly GCF_003352185.1. GTDB lineage: Bacteria > Pseudomonadota > Gammaproteobacteria > Pseudomonadales > Pseudomonadaceae > Aquipseudomonas > Aquipseudomonas kribbensis. Next base: position 5,862,843 of record NZ_CP029608.1, on the reverse strand, counting down.
TTTTTCCCAGGTGAAAGTGGAGAAGGTGTCTTCGCCAACAGTCTTGGTCTGCGGAGCACGGCCGAAGTGGCCGTAGGCTGCGGTTTCCTGGTACATCGGGTGCAGCAGGTCGAGCATGGTGGTGATCGCGTATGGACGCAGGTCGAACACTTCGCGGACCAGTTTGATGATCTTGTCATCGCTGATCTTGCCGGTGCCGAAGGTGTTCAGCGAGATCGAAGTAGGCTGGGCCACGCCGATCGCGTAGGAAACCTGGATCTCGCAACGCTCGGCCAGGCCGGCAGCCACGATGTTCTTGGCAACGTAACGGCCAGCGTAGGCAGCCGAACGGTCAACCTTCGATGGATCCTTGCCGGAGAACGCGCCGCCGCCGTGACGGGCCATGCCGCCGTAGCTGTCGACGATGATCTTGCGACCGGTCAGACCGCAGTCGCCAACCGGGCCGCCGATGATGAACTGGCCGGTCGGGTTGATGTGGAACTGGGTGTCCTTGCTCAGCAGTTCGGCAGGCAGCACGTGCTTGACGATCAGCTCCATCACGCCTTCGCGCAGGTCGTTGTACGACACTTCAGGGTTGTGCTGGGTCGACAGGACCACGGCGTCGATACCGACAACCTTGCCGCCTTCGTAACGGCAGGTCACTTGCGACTTGGCGTCCGGACGCAGCCAAGGCAGCAGACCCGATTTACGGGCTTCGGCCTGGCGCTGAACCAGCTGGTGCGAGAAGGTGATCGGTGCTGGCATCAGCACGTCGGTTTCGTTGCTGGCGTAGCCGAACATCAGGCCCTGGTCGCCGGCGCCCTGATCTTCAGGCTTGGCACGGTCAACGCCCTGGTTGATGTCAGGGGACTGCTTGCCGATGATGTTCATCACGCCGCAGGTAGCGCCGTCGAAGCCGACGTCGGAGCTGGTGTAGCCGATGTCGCAGATCACGTCACGAACGATCTGCTCCAGGTCGACCCAGGCGCTGGTGGTCACTTCACCGGCAACGATGGCCACGCCAGTCTTGACCAGGGTTTCCACGGCAACGCGTGCGTGCTTGTCCTGGGCGATGATGGCGTCCAGCACTGCATCGGAAATCTGGTCGGCGATTTTGTCCGGATGTCCTTCAGACACGGACTCGGAGGTGAAGAGGGAGTATTCGCTCATCTCGATGTTTTCCTGAATTTACCGATGGTGAGTGTCGCCAGCCGGTCGCTGAAAATGGCGAACCTGGATCTGGAAACCATTACGTAAGCCTACATAGAGGCTTTCCCCGGGAACGAGTCCCGCAGCGGTGGCCCAACGGGCCAGATCGTCCTGTTCAAACCCCAACCACAGATCACCGCAGGCCTCCCTGGCCCAACTCTGGTTGTGGCTACATAACTCTGTCACGAGCAGGCTACCGCCCGGTTGCAGCAGGCTGGCCATGTGCTTGAGCGCTTCGGCCGGCGCGGCGAAATGGTGCAACACCATGTTCAACACCACGCAATCGGCCTGAAGGCTCACGCCATTCAATGCATCGGCCAATTGCAGGCTGACGTTAGTCAGCTTTTCACGTTCACATACCTGACGGGCCAGTTCGAGCATCGCCGCGCTGTTGTCCAGTGCGGTTACGGTGCCGAAGCGACGCGCCAGTTCCGGCAGGAATGCACCATCGCCGGGGCCGACTTCAATGGCCGTGGCAGCGCCATTGAAGTTCAGTTTGTCGAGCAGGGCCAGCACGCTTTCACGGTACTGCGGCAGGCCGGCAATCAAATCCTGCTGGGCGCGGAATTTCTCCGCGACCCGAGCGAAAAAGTCCTGGCTGTTGGCAGCACGCTGCCCATGGACCTGTGCGATTCGTGTTTCCACGTCGGCCGGCAGCGCCAGATTGTCGACTTCTTCTAACAATGCAGCGTGCAACTTGCCGCCCAGCAACTCGGTGTGGGGCAGGGCGCGGCGATAGAAAACCGCATTGCCTTCACGGCGAGTCGCCACCAGATCGGCTTGTGCCAACACCTTGAGGTGATGGCTCATGCCGGACTGGCCGATATCGAAAATCTGCGCCAGTTCCAGTACGCCGAACGAATCGTTGGCCAGGGCGCGCAATACATTCAGCCGCAGCGGGTCACCGCCGGCCTTGCACAGGGCCGCCAGCTCGTCGCAATCGTCATGGCGAATGGAAGGCACGCGTAAGTTCATAGGGCCAGCAGTCTAGAGACGGCCGGAAAACACCGCAAGGCCAATATCAAAAAGTTTTGATATTGCTCGATGGGTGGCACTTTTTATTGCACTTCTCACTGACCGGTTAACTCTACAGACGAACAGCGGAAAGGTTTCACCAGCCGAAACCGATGTTATCCATTGGAAAAACGCCTCCGGATGACTATCTGTCATTGCCCCGAGGCGCTCGGGTGAGGGAAAATGCCCTCCTTTTTTCCGTTTCAATCTATTCACACCCAGGAGATCAGCGATGCCTAGCCGTCGTGAGCGTGCCAACGCCATTCGTGCCCTCAGCATGGATGCCGTGCAAAAAGCCAACAGCGGCCATCCCGGTGCCCCTATGGGTATGGCAGATATTGCCGAAGTGCTTTGGCGCGACTACCTCAAGCACAACCCGAGCAATCCATCCTTCGCCGACCGTGACCGCTTCGTGCTGTCCAACGGCCACGGCTCGATGTTGATCTACTCGCTGCTGCACCTGACCGGCTACGACCTGTCGATCGACGACCTGAAACAGTTCCGTCAACTGCACAGCCGCACCCCGGGCCACCCGGAATTCGGTTACACCCCGGGCGTCGAGACCACCACCGGTCCGCTGGGTCAGGGTCTGGCCAACGCCGTGGGCTTCGCCCTGGCTGAAAAGGTACTGGGCGCGCAGTTCAACCGTCCTGGCCACAACATCGTCGACCACCACACCTACGTGTTCCTGGGTGATGGCTGCATGATGGAAGGCATTTCCCACGAAGTCGCTTCCCTGGCCGGTACCCTGGGCCTGGGCAAGCTGATCGCCTTCTACGATGACAACGGCATCTCCATCGACGGCGAAGTCGAAGGCTGGTTCACCGATGACACGCCGAAGCGTTTCGAAGCCTACAACTGGCAGGTGATCCGCAACGTCGACGGTCACGATCCGGAAGAGATCAAGACCGCCATCGAGACCGCTCGCAAGAGCCCGCTGCCGACCCTGATCTGCTGCAAGACCACCATCGGTTTCGGTTCGCCGAACAAGCAGGGCAAGGAAGATTGCCACGGCGCCCCGCTGGGTGACGCGGAAATCGCCCTGACCCGTCAGGCGCTGAACTGGAACCACGGTCCGTTCGAAATCCCGGCCGACATCTATGCCGAGTGGGATGCCAAGGAAAAGGGCCGCGCCGTCGAGTCCGAGTGGGACCAGCGTTTCGCTGCCTACTCCGCCGCGTTCCCGACCGAAGCCAACGAACTGATCCGTCGTCTGAGCGGCGAGCTGCCGGCTGATTTCTCCGAGAAGGCTTCGGCCTACATCGCTGAAGTCGCGGCCAAGGGCGAAACCATCGCCAGCCGTAAAGCCAGCCAGAATGCCCTGAACGCGTTCGGCCCGCTGCTGCCGGAAGTGCTGGGCGGTTCGGCTGACCTGGCCGGTTCCAACCTGACTCTGTGGAAAGGCTGCAAAGGCGTCAGCGCCGAAGACGCCAGCGGCAACTACATGTACTACGGCGTACGCGAATTCGGCATGACCGCGATCATGAACGGCGTTGCCCTGCACGGTGGTCTGGTGCCTTACGGCGCGACTTTCCTGATGTTCATGGAATACGCCCGCAACGCGGTGCGCATGTCCGCTCTGATGAAGCAGCGTGTGATCCACGTCTACACCCACGACTCCATCGGTCTGGGCGAAGATGGCCCGACGCACCAGCCGATCGAGCAACTGACCAGCCTGCGCAGCACGCCGAACCTCGACACCTGGCGTCCAGCCGATGCCGTTGAATCGGCCGTGGCCTGGAAAAACGCTCTGGAGCGCAAGGACGGCCCGTCGGCGCTGATCTTCTCCCGTCAGAACCTGCAGCACCAAACCCGTGATGCTGGCCAGATCGCCGACATCAGCCGTGGCGGTTATGTGCTGAAAGACTGCGCAGGCGAGCCAGAGCTGATCCTGATCGCTACCGGTTCGGAAGTCGGCCTGGCCGTTCAGGCCTACGACAAACTGACCGAGCAGGGCCGCAAGGTACGTGTGGTTTCCATGCCATGCACCAGCGCGTTCGACGCTCAGGACGCCAGCTACAAGCAATCGGTCCTGCCGTTGCAGGTCGGTGCGCGTATCGCGATCGAAGCGGCCCATGCCGACTTCTGGTTCAAGTACGTGGGTCTGGAAGGTCGCGTGATCGGCATGACCACCTACGGCGAATCAGCTCCGGCTTCGGCACTGTTCGAAGAGTTCGGCTTCACCCTGGAAAACATCCTGGGTCAGGCTGAAGAGCTGCTGGAAGACTGATCCAGAAGTTTTGTCGTCTGGGCTGCCGCCCATCGCGAGCAGGCTCGCTCCCACATTGGAATGCATTTTCCTGTGGGAGCGAGCCTGCTCGCGATAGCGGTAGTTGAAGCACCGCAACACTGACGGTTTCACCACGGTAATCGAGAACCCCATGCCTCAACCGCGTCCCTACAAAGTTGCACTCAACGGCTACGGCCGGATTGGTCGTTGCGTCTTGCGTGCGTTGTTCGAGCGAGGCTCGACGGCAGGGTTTGAAATTGTCGCGATCAACGATCTGGCCGACATGGCCAGCATCGAATACCTGACACGCTTCGACTCCACCCACGGCCGGTTCCCGGGCGAGGTGAAGGTCGACGGCGATTGTCTGCATATCAATGGCAACTGCGTGAAAGTCCTGCGCAGTGCCACCCCCGAAGGCATCGATTGGGCGTCCCTTGGCGTCGATCTGGTGCTCGAATGCTCCGGCGCCTACCACACCCGTGAAGACGGCCAGCGTTTCCTCGACGCCGGCGCGCCGCGGGTGCTGTTTTCGCAGCCGATGGCCAGCGAGGCGGATGTCGACGCCACCATCGTCTACGGCGTCAATCAGGATTGCCTGACCGGCGATGAACTGCTGGTGTCCAACGCCTCCTGCACCACCAACTGCGGCGTGCCGCTGTTGCGCCTGCTGGACAAGGCGATCGGCCTGGAATTCGTGTCGATTACCACGATTCACTCGGCGATGAACGATCAGCCGGTGATCGACGCCTATCACCACGAAGACCTGCGCCGCACCCGTTCGGCGTTCCAGTCGGTGATCCCGGTGTCCACCGGTCTGGCGCGCGGTATCGAGCGTCTGCTGCCGGAACTTGCCGGGCGAATCCAGGCCAAAGCCGTACGCGTGCCGACGGTCAACGTGTCCTGCCTCGACATCACGATGCAGACCGCGAGCGACACCGACGCCGGCGAGGTCAACCGGATCCTGCGCGAGGCTGCCACCAGCGGCCCGCTCAAAGGTCTGCTGGCCTACACCGAGCTGCCCCACGCAAGTTGTGATTTCAACCATGACCCACATTCGGCCATCGTCGATGCCAGTCAGACCCGCGTTTCCGGCCCTCGGCTGGTGAACATCCTGGCCTGGTTCGACAACGAATGGGGTTTTGCCAACCGAATGCTGGATGTTGCAGAACACTATCTGCAGACAGCGACTTCAAAAAAACCGTAGGAAGTGCGACCCATGACCGTGTTGAAGATGTCCGACCTCGATCTGCAAGGTAAGCGCGTATTGATCCGCGAAGACCTCAACGTCCCAGTCAAGGACGGTGTTGTCACCAGCGATGCGCGTATCCTGGCTTCGCTGCCGACCATCAAGCTGGCCCTGGAAAAAGGCGCGGCCGTGATGGTCTGCTCGCACCTGGGTCGTCCGACCGAAGGCGAATTCTCCGCCGAGAACAGCCTCAAGCCTGTCGCCGACTACCTCAGCAAGGCCCTGGGCCGCGAAGTGCCGCTGGTGGCCGACTACCTGGGCGGCGTTGACGTCAAGGCCGGCGACATCGTGCTGTTCGAAAACGTGCGCTTCAACAAGGGCGAGAAAAAGAACGCCGACGAACTGGCCCAGCAATACGCTGCCCTGTGCGACGTGTTCGTGATGGACGCTTTCGGTACTGCTCACCGCGCCGAAGGTTCGACCCACGGTGTGGCCAAGTTCGCCAAAGTCGCCGCTGCCGGCCCGCTGCTTGCCGCTGAGCTCGACGCACTGGGCAAAGCCCTGGGCGCACCGGCCAAGCCGATGGCTGCCATCGTTGCCGGTTCCAAGGTCTCGACCAAACTCGACGTGCTGAACAGCCTGAGCCAGATCTGCGATCAACTGATCGTCGGCGGCGGCATCGCCAACACCTTCCTCGCTGCGGCCGGTCACCCGGTCGGCAAGTCGCTGTACGAACCGGACCTGCTGGACACCGCGCGCGCCATCGCCGCCAAGGTCAGCGTGCCGCTGCCGGTGGACGTGGTGGTTGCCAAGGAGTTCGCTGAAAGCACCGAAGCGACCGTGAAGCTGATCGCTGACGTCGCTGCCGACGACATGATTCTGGACATCGGCCCGCAAACCGCCGCCAACTTCGCCGAACTGCTGAAGTCGTCGAAAACCATCTTGTGGAACGGCCCGGTTGGCGTGTTCGAATTCGACCAGTTCGGCAACGGCACCAAAGTGCTGGCCGAAGCCATCGCCGAAAGTGCGGCGTTCTCGATTGCCGGCGGTGGCGACACCCTGGCCGCCATCGATAAATATGGCGTGGCTGAAAAGATCTCCTACATTTCCACCGGCGGTGGCGCGTTCCTCGAATTCGTCGAAGGCAAGGTGCTGCCGGCCGTTGAAGTCCTGGGAAGCCGGGCCAAGGCCTGAGGCCGCCCGTTTGGCCAGGCAAAGGAGTGTTCAGATGGTCAAGTCGTTAGCGCTGTTGTTGCTGACCGGTACATTGGCGGCCTGCGGGAGTAACCCGAAGGCTGCGCCGGAGCCGGCACCCGGCGAGGCACAGAAAGGCTGCTATCAGGCCGACTGGCAGGCTGAAACCAACCCGGTGCTGAACAAGCGCTCGGGGCCGGAAGGCCTGGACAAATACGAGACGCAAACCCCGGCCAAGGAACATGGTTGCCCTTGACCGGTCTGACTCTTTAACTCAGGGCCGGCGGCGTGCGCTGCCGGTCGAGGAACACGGATGAAAGGCTTGATTGCCGTTGCGGCACTGGGATTGTTGGGTGGTTGTGCGCAGTGGAACCCGTTCCAGTCGTCCGCCCCTGTGGATAACTGGACCACCTGGACCTGCGACAGCCAGGCCAAGGTGCTGTGGCGCTACACCGATGCCGGCCAGAAGGCAGTCGATGTGCGACTGGGCGGCGGCGATCAGGTCTATCGCCTGAAAGAAGAGCCGGGCGCCTCGGGCGCGCTGTACAGCGACGACATGCTGGCGTTTCACATCAAAGGTAATGAAGGCCTGGTCTACTGGGTCGCTACCAATGATCTGATCGGCCGGGGCTGCAAAGCCGAATAAAACCGAATTTGCTTTATCGAATCACCAGGCCGGGCCTCAACCCCCGATCTGCAATCACTTGAATAGCCGCCGCCGCTCCGGCAGGCTGGCACGATTAACGACCCAAACCGGGAGAGACACACACAATGGCACTTATCAGCATGCGCCAGATGCTGGATCACGCAGCCGAGTTCGGCTACGGCGTTCCAGCCTTCAACGTCAACAACCTTGAGCAGATGCGCGCCATCATGGAAGCCGCTGACAAGACTGACTCCCCGGTGATCGTCCAGGCTTCGGCCGGCGCCCGCAAATACGCCGGCGCGCCGTTCCTGCGTCACCTGATCCTGGCCGCGATCGAAGAATTCCCGCACATCCCGGTGTGCATGCACCAGGACCACGGCACCAGCCCTGACGTCTGCCAGCGCTCGATCCAGCTGGGCTTCAGCTCGGTGATGATGGACGGCTCTCTCGGCGAAGACGGCAAGACGCCGACCGACTACGAATACAACGTCCGCGTAACCCAACAGACCGTAGCCATGGCTCACGCCTGCGGCGTTTCGGTCGAAGGCGAGCTGGGCTGCCTGGGTTCGCTGGAAACCGGCATGGCCGGTGAAGAAGACGGCATCGGCGCCGAAGGCGTTCTGGATCACAGCCAGATGCTGACCGACCCGGAAGAAGCTGCTGACTTCGTCAAGAAGACTCAGGTTGATGCCCTGGCTATCGCCATCGGCACCAGCCACGGCGCCTACAAGTTCACCAAGCCACCTACCGGTGACGTGCTGGCCATCGACCGCATCAAGGAAATCCACAAGCGCATCCCGAACACCCACCTGGTGATGCACGGTTCCTCGTCGGTTCCACAAGAGTGGCTGGCGATCATCAACCAGTACGGCGGCGACATCAAAGAAACCTACGGCGTACCGGTTGAAGAAATCGTCGAAGGCATCAAGCACGGCGTGCGCAAGGTCAACATCGACACCGACCTGCGTCTGGCATCCACCGGCGCCATGCGTCGCCTGATGGCCACCAACCCGAGCGAATTCGACCCGCGTAAATTCTTCGGCGAAACCGTCAAGGCGATGCGCGATGTATGTATCGCTCGTTATGAAGCTTTCGGTACTGCCGGCAACGCTTCGAAGATCAAGCCGATCTCGCTGGAAAGCATGTATCAGCGTTATCTGAAGGGTGAGTTGAACGCCAAGGTCAATTGAGACTGGGTGTTGAGCTGATTTGAAAGAAACCCGCCGTGAGGCGGGTTTCTTTTTGCCTGGGTTTTTTATGTCTAGCTCATATACGTTGCGTGAGATGTCACCTATAACGGACAAAAAGCCGGAACGGCTTACTGAAGTCCGATATAGGTGACATTGATGATCTTGTACAACCCTCCGCTGTTCGGTGAGCGAATCCGTCAGTACAGGCGTGCTAAGGGTTATACCCAGGCGCTGTTGGCGCAGAGAGCGGCGTGCAGCCGTAAGACCATTATGGATCTTGAGGCGGGAGGGAATGTGGCCCTATACACCGTGTTCAGGGTTTTGACAGCGCTGGGAATGGCACTTGATATCGTGGATAACAGGATAGATATCAAATCCTTGGCGGATCTGGTTGAGCACGATGAGTAAGCTGCAACGGAGTCCGTCTACGGATTTTTACAGGAGATGATTTTTGCGTGGGGTAAGAATTATCTAAAAGTCAGAGATCATTGAATAACTCCGCAAGCTCTTCAAGAGTTGGCATTACAGCTGGAATGACAACAAGCTCACTATCCAGAGCCGCCAGGGTGCGTGCGTAGGCGATCATGCTGACAGATGGAGCGCCTTTCTCCACTGCGATGATGTTGTATCGTGTCAGCCCTGCGAGCTCGGCAAGTTGTACTTGCGTCAGGCCACGAGCTATACGTTTTTCGCGTAGTTGATTACCTAGACGGCTGATCAATAGGACGTAGTCCATGTTCCGCTACCGCAACGTTTGAAGGTTCATGTTGTGTAAATACAACATGTCATCCCGAGAAACCCGCCCTGAAGCGGGTTCCTTATATAGAGCTGGTTACTTCGGCTCGACGTGATCCAGCGCCTGATTCACCGCCAGTTCCGCCAGCATCACCACTTGTGCAATACCCAGCGCGGTTTTGCGGTGGGATGTCGGGAGTATCGCGGCGAAGTTGTTGAGCATTTCGCTGGCGGAGCCGAGGGTTTCGCTGGCGTTGGCCAGCAGGGATTCGGTGTTGCAGGCGGGGTTGGCGAAGTACATGCGGTCGGGTTCGTTGACCGTGGCCATGATGCGGGCGCCGGGGCAGAGGTAGTGATCGAGGGCGCGTTCGGCGGCTTCGTTGAGTTTTTTGGGGTCGAGGGAATCGTAGGGGGAGGCCGGATCTGTTTCTGGCGGGTTAGGCGTAGGTTTGAACATAAGCTGAAACTCCTGTAAGGAGCTGCCGGTCCTTCCCTACTAAAAGAAGGGTGGCAGCTGTGCGCAGGTTAGTAGACCGGGGAGTATTCAGCATTGACCGGCGCGCCGAAGCGCCCTGCGCACAGCCACCATCACAGTCAGACTGGAATGTCTGATGGATAGCGCATTGCACGTAGCTGAAAACACCACGGGCTACTAAACCCGATCACTGCGAATCAGTGACCCGAATCAAGTTACCGACGGCCCTCCAGGCGCACAAGCCGGCGGATTCTGGCGTACCGGTAGGCAGCGACGCAAGCCGTTGTAGGCTTCGGGACGTTACGCCGGGCTGGTTTAAACATAACCGTTTAAATGTCAGCGCTGTCCCCGGCGCCATCGCTGGCAGGCCAGCTCCCACAGGTTATTTGTCGTGGTCAATGTCCAGTTTTGAGAACGTCACCTGCCCACCCTCGCTGGTGTACCCGGTGTTGTCCTGCACATACACGCCAGCCTTGAAATACAGCGGCTTGTTGCGCCAGGTCGCGCTGATCTGCGAGTCCCACTGATACCCGGCCGCGCTGATACCCAGCGCGCCACCGGGGCTGAGGTGAATCAGGTAATTGAATTCGCGATCCAGTTTGATCCCGGTCGCCAGGGTAATCACCCGGCCTTCGTCATCGTCCGGGTGCATCCGTACCTTGATCACCAGGTTGCCGGAGTCCAGTTTGCTCTTGTACTGATACTCGAGTTTCACCAGCGGCTTCTGGCTTTCGTAGGCGTGGATCTGCCCGATGACGATCTTGCCGGAGCTGGGCACCTTGTTGACCGAAAGGGTTGCGCGCAGCAGGTTGTCGGCGTCCGGGTAGTACCAGTTGCGCAGGGTGCCGTTGCTGTAGGTCTCGCGCAGTTCGGTGCGCGGGTAGATGGCGTTTTCGGTTTTCGAGCCGGTCACCGGGGACCAGAAGAACAGGGTGCCGGTGTCCGAATGGAAGTACTGATCCTTGAAGCCGTTCACCAGTCTGGAGGTTTCGACGGTGTGGGGCGGGCTGCCAACGGGAACGCTGAGGTTCCAGGTTGCGAGGTCGATCATGTCGGTTCTTCCACTCTGTTTCTGCTGCACGCGCGTGCCAGAAGCTCTAGCCCGCGCCTCTTGGGGGCGGCCTTTATAAGCGCAGAGGGATTTTTTGTTAACGGCCGTCTGGCGGATGATTGGCGCCAACATCCTGTCGAAATGCCATGTTTCCCGGTTTTCGGGGGCTGCAGCGATGACCGTTAGTCGGCTACTTACCGGTTTGGTTAAATGATGGCCTGATGACAGCTACTGCTTTTTCGGATCCAGGACTAGAGTGAAGGCTCAGTAACAGTACGGTTTTCACGAGAAACCGGCCGCGTCCCGATTGGATGTCCCGACAAGAGAAGCAGCATGGAATGCGCGCAAACCCAGCCAGGTGAAGGCAGCTCCGTCCTTTTGATCGTTGATGATTACCCTGAAAATCTGATCAGCATGCGCGCGTTGCTGCAGCGCCAGGACTGGCAGGTCATGACCGCGGCTTCCGGTTTCGAAGCCCTCAGCCTGTTGCTCGAACACGACATCGATCTGGTGCTGCTGGATGTGCAGATGCCGGGCATGGACGGTTTCGAAGTCGCGCGCCTGATGCGCGGCAGCCAGCGAACGCGGCTCACCCCCATCATTTTCCTTACCGCCAATGAGCAATCCCAGGACGCCGTGATCAAGGGCTATGCCAGTGGCGCGGTGGATTACCTGTTCAAACCCTTCGATCCGCAGATTCTCAAACCCAAGGTCCAGGCGTTGCTGGAGCACCAGCGCAATCGCCGGGCGTTGCAGCGCCTGAGTCAGGATCTGGAATCGGCGCGGGCCTTCAATGCATCGGTGCTGGATAACGCCGCCGAAGGCATTCTGGTATTGGCCGAGGATGGCTTGATCCGTTTCGCCAATCCGGCGATTTCCCGATTGCTCAACGCGCCGGTGAAGGAACTGGAAGGGCAGGAGTTTCTCGATTTCCTGCAGAAACCGCACATTCCGCTGTGGGCCGATTCCGAGTTTTATGCCAGTTACAAACGTGGCGAGACGCTGCGTTTACACGACGCATTGCTGCGTACCGCGCCGGGGCAGCAAGTGCCGGTGGCGCTGTCCTGCGCGCCGTTGCCGAGCGAACAGCATGCGATGGTGGTGACGGTGCTGGACATGTCGGTGGTGCGGCATCTGCATCAGCAGCTGGAGTTTCAGGCTGTCACCGACCCGCTGACCGGGCTGCTCAATCGTCGTGGCTTTTACCAGACTGTGGAAAACCTGCTGTTGCGCGGTGAACGCAGTGACAGCAGTTGGGTGCTGATGTACCTCGATCTCGACGGCTTCAAACGGGTCAACGATTCCCTCGGTCACGACGCCGGCGACCGGGTGTTGCGTTGGGTCTCCGAACAACTGAAAGCCTGCCTGCGGCCGTTCGATATTCTGGCGCGGATGGGCGGTGACGAATTCACCGCGCTGCTGGATCTGGAATTCCCCGAGCAGGCGGCGAAGATCGCCGAGAAGCTCATCGAGCGGGTGTCGATCTGTCAGCAGATCGAAGGCATGGACATCGCCCTCGGCGCCAGTATCGGCATCGCCACGTACCCGGATTGCGGCAACAACCTCGACGGTTTGATGCGCGCTTCGGACATCGCCATGTACGAAGCCAAGCGTGCCGGACGCCAGCAGTATCGCTTCTACGATCACGAAATGAACGGCCGCGCACGCTCGCGACTTATGCTGGAAGAGAGCGTGCGCAACGCCATCGAGAACCGCGATTTCAATCTGGTGTATCAGCCGCAAGTGGCAATTGGTGACGGCCGGATTCGTGGTTTCGAAGCACTGCTGCGCTGGCAGCATCCGAGCGTCGGCGACGTGCCGCCAGGGCTGTTCCTGCCGTTGCTGGAAGAGGCGACGCTGATCAGTCGGCTCGGCAGCTGGATCTATCACCGCAGCGCCGGGCAGCGTAAGGCCTGGGAGTCCGAATTTTCCAGGGATCTGGTGCTTGGGGTGAGCCTGAGCAATACCCAGTTCGGTTTGCCGAATCTGGTGACCGAGTTGCGCCAGGTGCTGGAGCGCCATGGCTTGCAGCCGCATCAGATGGAAGTGGAAGTGACCGAGGAGGCGCTGACGATCAACCCGGACGAGACCCGCAAACAACTGAAGCTGCTGCGCAATCTCGGGGTGCGGGTGGCGCTGGACGATTTCGGCTCCGGGTCCTGCTCGCTGTCGCATCTGCGGGATCTGGAGCTGGATACGCTCAAGCTCGATCGCCACCTGATCGCCCGATTGCCGGACTCGTCCCGGGACGCTTCGCTGGTGCGCAGCGTCATCGAACTGTGCAAGGAATACGGTCTGCTGGTGATTGCCGAGGGCGTGGAAACCGTCGAGCAATATCAATGGCTGCAAGCCCATGGTTGCGAGTACGTGCAAGGCTTTCTGGTGGCGCGGCCGTTGGTCGCCGAGGACGCGACGCGCTTCGCCGAGCCGTTCGACTGGAGCGCGTTGGCCGGTTGAATTCGCTACACTGGCGGCCTTTTCATGACCCGTGCCGCCCATGACCGCGTTGAAATACCTCCAGGCCTATCCCGCGCAATTGCAGGATCAGGTGCGCCAATTGATTGCCGAAGATCGCCTCGGTGATTACCTGAGCCAACGTTATCCGGGCCGCCACGATGTGCAGAGCGACAAGGCGTTGTACGGCTACGCGCTGGACCTGAAACAGGAATACCTGCGCAACGCCCCGGCCATCGACAAGGTCTTGTTCGATAACCGTCTCGACCTGACCCACCGCGCCCTCGGCCTGCACACCACGGTGTCGCGGGTGCAGGGCGGCAAGCTCAAGGCCAAGAAAGAGATCCGCATCGCCTCGCTGTTCAAGGAGGCCGCGCCTGAGTTTTTGAAGATGATCGTCGTGCATGAACTGGCGCACTTCAAGGAGTCGGATCACAACAAGGCGTTCTATAAATTATGTGAGCACATGCTGCCGGGCTATCACCAGATCGAGTTCGATCTGCGGGTGTACCTGACGTGGCGGGACATGCAATAAGACATCAAACAACGGAGCGCATGCATGGACGTGAGCAAGACCAAAAGTAGTTTCTACCGGCGCTTGTACGTGGCGTATCTGATCGACAGCGGCCTGGCCAGCAGCGTGCCGGCGCTGACCGACGCCACCGGCATGCCCCGGCGCACGGCGCAGGACACCATTGCGGCGCTGGCGGATCTGGATATCGTCTGCGAGTTCGAACAGGAAGAGGGCGCGCGCAATCACGCGGGGCGCTATCGGATTCGTGAGTGGGGGGCGATTGATCGGGGGTGGATCGAGCGCAATCTGCGGCAGATCAAGGCTGTGCTTGAGTATCCCTGACCTCAGTAGTCCCTTCGCGGGCACGCCCGCGAAGGGGAAGGCTCAAGACCGACGCATCCCGATATGAGGAATGTCATCCTCCAGATATTCCTCACCCGCCACCACAAACCCGTACCGCCCGTAATACCCCTGCAAATGCGCCTGGGCCGACAGATAGATCGGCACTTCTGGCCAACGCTTCTCAGCCTGTTTCAGCGCCTGTTCCATCATTTCATGCCCCAGCCCTTTGCCGCGCCCGGCCGGCGCCGTCAGTACGCGGCCGATCACCACGTCGCCGCCCTGGGATTCCGGGTCCAGCAGGCGCAGGTACGCCACCAGTTGATCACCGTCCCAACCCATCAAATGGCAGGTGTCCCCGTCCAGATCCTGCCCGTCCGGGTCCAGGTACGCGCAGCGCTGTTCGACCACGAACACTTCCGAGCGCAATTTCAAAATGGCGTACAGCTGCTCCAGTCCCAGATCGCTGTGATGTTTGCAGACCCACTCGATTGTCATCTTCCGATTCCTTGAACTACGTCGCCCGATACTAAGCGCCACGTCGAAATATGTCTGTATGGCTGAGAAATCTGTGACAAAGGCCAAAATGCCATCATTCCCTTCTGGCGGCGCCGACATCTTTGTGTAATCTGCTGAGAAGCGCTGTGCAACGGCTTCAATGAGCTAATGTTAGGGCCTGGGATTCGCCGGTAAGGGGCCTTGGGGTTTTGACTGAAAACACGCCGGGCGGCCCGCCCGCTAAGGATTTTCAAGCATGCCGCGATTGCATCGAGCGTTGGCTTTGATCGGATTGCTGTTGCTGGGTCAAAGCGCTGCAGCGGAGAAACTGCGTCTGGTGTTCGACATCTGGCCACCCTTTACCGATGACACCCTGGTCAACGGTGGGCTGGCTACGGACATCGTCAGTACGGCCCTGGCCCGGGCCGGTTATGCCAGCGATTACGAACAGGTGCCGTGGGCGCGGGCGCTGCTCGGAGTTGGCGAGGGGCGTTACGACGTGCTGGTCAACGCCTGGTACAACGACGAGCGTACGAAGCTGGGGCAGTTTTCCGACGAGTACCTGCTCAACCGCGTGCGTTTTCTCAAGCGCAAAGACACCCCCATCGAATACAACAACCTGCAGGAACTGCACACCTATCCGATTGCGGTGGTGCGCGGCTATGCCTATTCCGCGCCGTTCGATGCCGACACGGCGTTGCAGAAAGTTCCTGTGCATAACTTCGCCATGGCCGTGCGCATGCTGGCGGCGGATCGGGTCAAGCTGACCCTGGAAGACGAGTTTGTCGCCCGCTATTACCTGGCCCGTGAATCACCGAAGGTGCGCAACGCCGTGGAGTTCCTGCCCAAGCCCTTGAGCGAGAACAGTCTGCACATTCTGGTCAGCCTGAAGAACCCGCAGCACGAACAGATCGTGGCCGGGTTCGACAAGGCGATTGCGGCGATGAAGGCCGATGGCAGCTATGACAAGTTGCTCAGGCAGCACGGCATGTGAAGCGACTCAATCCTCGGCGGTGTCCTTGATCAAGTGCGCCGCCAGCGTCCGCAACGGGCCTAGCTGACGGCAGATCAGCGCCAGTTGCGTCTGCACCAGCCGTTGGCCTTCATCGATCTCGTCCGCCATTTGCTCAAGCTCATTGGCCAGCGCTTCTTCCTCATCGCTCTGGATCGCAATCGGCTGCTTGCTCGCCAGCCCCTGGGCGATCTCGTCGATGCTGCTGGCCAGTTTCACCCCGGCGCCATCGATCAGATGTTCACGCACCTCGGCCGGCAACTGGGTTTCCCGGTGCGCGCCAAGGCCCGACAGATAACTGAGCAAGGTGTGCGACAGCACCAGGAAGCGGAACCCGACGTCGGCCTCTTTGCGGAAATGCCCCGGCTCCATCAGCATGTTCGCCAGCGTGGTCGACAGCGCCGCGTCGGCGTTGTGCGCGTTACGCCGGGCGAGGCGATAGGCGAGGTCGTCGCTCTTGCCGGCGGCGTATTGCTGCATGATCTGGCGCAGGTAGATGCTGTTGCAGGTCAGGGTGTTGGCCAGCACCTTGTTCAGGCGCCGACCCTGCCAGTCCGGCAGGAACAGGATCACCGTCAGGCCTGCGATCAGGCTGCCGAGCAGGGTATCGAACAGGCGTGGGACAAACAGCCCGTAGCCGTCGCCGACCTGGTTGAAGCAGAACAGCACCATGATCGTGATCGCAGCGGTCGCCACGGTGTAGCGGGTGGTGCGGTTGGTAAAGAACACCACACCGGCGGCGATGGCGAAGCACGACTGCACCAGCGGGCTCGGAAACAGATCGAACAGCGCCCAGGCGATGGTCAGGCCGATGGCGGTGCCGAGAATCCGCTGGCCGAGTTTGCGCCGTGTGGCGCCGTAGTTCGGCTGGCAGACAAACAGCGTGGTGAGGATGATCCAGTAGCCTTGCGATGGGTGAATCAGATGCACCATGCCGTAACCGATACTCAGCGCCAGCGGCAGGCGCAGGGCATGGCGGAACAGCAATGACGTTGGCGTCAGCTGCGTGCGCAGACGCGTCAGGACATCCTTGAAGTTGCGCGGCGAACGGTCGAGCAGGCTGCTGTCGGTGGCATCGGCCAGCGCATCCGGGTTGCTGGCATCGCTGAGCAAGCGGTCGAGTGTGCCGAGGTTGGCCGCCAGTGCCCGCAGCGAGCGCAGCAGCCCGCGCCAGGCCGGGTTGCTCTGGATGCGCAGGTGTTCGAGGGAAGCGTGCAGGTCGCTCAGGGCTTCGGCGAATGTCGCGTCGTAGATGAATGGCTGGCGCATCTGGATCGACTCGGCCAGCGCCCGGCAGGCCTTGCCTTGCTGGCGCAGCAGGCGTTGGCAGCGGAACAGCACGTCGCTATGGAAAAACGCCTCTGCCAGCGCGTTGTAAGGGTAGTGCGAAGAACTGGCGCGTTCGTGAATGTCCTGGGCGAGGAAGTAAAGCTTCAGGTAACGGCTGACTTTCGAGCCGGGGCGACCGTTGCCGACCCGATGGAGAATGATTTCCTTGGCGCTGTTGAGTGCCGCCACCACCCGGCCGTTTTGCTGGGCCAGTTCCAGTCGCCGCGCTTCGACGTCCAGCTGACGGATCGGCTCGAACAGAGAGGCTTTCAACTTCAGGTAATAACCCAGTTCACGGAACAGCCGCGCCAGGCTCTGCTGCACCGGCTGGTTGGAGAACATCGCCTGCCACAAAACCGACAGCAGGCCGTACCACGCGGCACCGGCCACCAGCAGCATCGGCTCGTGCCAGAAATCCGTGACCGCTCCACCGCGCTGGTCCACGCCGATCATGGTGTAGACGGAAAGAATCAGCGTCGCCGAAGCAATCGCGCCATAACGCTCGCCGAGCGCACCGAGCATGGTCAGGCCGAAACTGGCCAGCGCCAAAGCGATGACGAACACGACGGGGTAGGGGAACAGCAATTCCACGGACAACGCCGCAACGCTGAAACACACCAGCGTCACCGCCAGGGCATTGAGGCGGCCCTGCCAACTGTCGTCGGTCTCGGCCAGGGCGCTGGCGATGATCCCGAGGAACAGCGGGATCAGCAGCCCCATTTCATCCTGATACCAGCACAGCGCCATGCTGCCGGTCAGGGCGATGAACACCCGCACGCTGTAGCTGAATTTATCCAGCGCCCACAGGCGCCGCAAAGACTGACGAAACGAGGTCGAGGACATGAAGTGCGAAGGCCTTCCGAGGCGATGCCGCTAAATTGAGCCAGTAATGACGCCGACGCAATGGCGCCGATCACATCTGACAGCAAAAAGTGTTCCCTACAGCTTCGGCGATAGCAAATGTGGGAGCGAGCTTGCTCCGGGCGGCGATCCGACGAATGTATTCTGTCAGTCGACACATATGTTGAATGACATTCCTCTTTCGCGAGCAAGCTCGCTCCCACAGTTTGATTTGTGTTTGTCAGACGTACTGCGCGGCGGCGTAGCCAGAGGCCCAGGCCCACTGGAAGTTGAAACCGCCCAGATGCCCGGTGACATCCAGCACTTCGCCGACAAAGTACAGGCCCGGGCTTTTCAGCGATTCCATGGTCTTGGACGAGACTTCGCGGGTGTCGACGCCACCGAGGGTGACTTCGGCAGTGCGGTAGCCTTCGGTGCCGGCAGGGACGACTTTCCAGCTGCCGAGTTTCTCGGCGATGTCCGCCAGTTCGGCGTGGGTGTACTGCTTCATCGGTTTGGAGACGAACCAGTTGTCCGCCAGCAGGTTGGCCATCTTCTTGGTGAAGATTTCACCGAGCAGGGTTTTCAGTTCGCTGTTCGGGCGTTCGGCGGTCTGCTGTTGCAGCCAGCTCGCGGCGTCGTGATCGGGCAGCAGGTTGATCTCGACCGTGTCACCGGATTCCCAGAACGAGGAAATCTGCAGAATCGCCGGGCCGCTGAGGCCGCGGTGAGTGAACAGGATGTTCTCGCGAAAGCTCTGGTCATTGCAGCTGACCAGGCAATCCACCGAGGTGCCGGACAGTTCGGTGCACAGGTCCTTGAGCTGATCGGTGATGGTGAACGGCACCAGACCGGCGCGGGTCGGCAGCAGGTCGTGGCCGAACTGTTTGGCGACCTGATAACCGAAACCGGTGGCGCCCAACGTCGGAATCGACAGGCCGCCGGTGGCGATCACCAGCGACTGGCACCGGATCTGGCCAAGGGTGGTGTCGAGCAGGTAACCGCCCTCGACTTTCTCGATGGTCTGGATCGAGGTGTCCAGATGCAGGTTGACGCCGACCTGATCGCACTCGTCCAGCAGCATGCCGAGGATGTCGCTGGATTTGTTATCGCAGAACAACTGGCCGAGTTTCTTCTCGTGATACGGCACGCCGTGCTTGGCGACCATGCCGATGAAATCCCACTGGGTGTAGCGGGCCAGCGCGGATTTGCAGAAGTGCGAATTCTGCGAAAGGAAATTGCTCGGCTCGGTGTACATGTTGGTGAAGTTGCAGCGCCCACCGCCGGACATCAGGATTTTCTTGCCGGCCTTGTTCGCGTGGTCGAGCAGCAACACCTGACGCCCACGCCCGGCGGCGGTCAGTGCACACATCAACCCTGCGGCGCCAGCGCCAATGATCACGACTTCGGTAGAGCGCAAAACGGTGTCCTCACACAAAATTCAAATTCACCGGAAACCAATGTGGGAGCGAGCCTGCTCGCGATGTGGTCGGCACATGCAACATAGTTGTTGGCTGACAGTCCGCCATCGCGAGCAGGCTCGCTCCCACAGGGGATCTTCCTTGGATGGAAGATCGCTTACAAAACCCGAACGCGCAGCGAACGACCCTTGATCTTGCCGTTGTTCAAGCGCTGCAGCGCCTGCATGACCACGGTGCGCTCGACGGCCACATAGGACTGGAAGTCGAAGATCGCGATCTTGCCGACCTGGGTGCCCGGAATCCCGGCTTCACCGGTCAGTGCGCCGAGAATGTCGCCCGGACGCACCTTGTCCTTGCGCCCGCCAGCGATGCACAGCGTGCTCATCGGCGGTTGCAGCGGGGCACCGCCCTGGGATTTCAGGTTGTCCACCTGATCCCAGTTCAGCGGGGTTTTCTGCAGTTGTTCGATGGCTTGCGCGCGATGCGCTTCCGACGGCGCCACCAGGCTGACCGCGATGCCTTTCTCGCCGGCACGACCGGTACGGCCGACGCGGTGAATGTGGATTTCCGAATCCCGGGCCAGCTCGACGTTGATCACCATGTCCAGCGAATCGATGTCCAGGCCACGGGCGGCAACGTCGGTGGCCACCAGTACCGAAGTACTGCGGTTGGCGAACATTGCCAGTACCTGATCGCGGTCACGCTGTTCCAGATCGCCGTGCAGGCCGACGGCGGAAATGCCTTTGGAGGTCAGGTGATCGACGGTTTCCTGCACCTGCTGCTTGGTGAAGCAGAACGCCACGGTGGAGGCCGGGCGGAAGTGGTGCAGGACCTTGGTCACCGCGCTCATGCGCTCTTCCGGGGAGATCTCGTAGAAGCGCTGTTCGATCTGGGTGTCGTCGTGGAACGCTTCGGCCTTGACCGTCTGCGGATCGCGCATGAACTTCGACGCCAGTTGTTTGATGCCCACCGGGTAGGTCGCGGAGAACAGCAGGGTCTGACGGCGGGTCGGGGTCTGCTCGATGATGTCTTCGATGGCGTCGTAGAAACCCATGTCGAGCATGCGGTCGGCTTCGTCGAGGATCAGCGTGTTCAGGCCGTCGAGGACCAGCGAACCCTTGCGCAGGTGCTGCTGGATGCGCCCCGGGGTGCCGACGATGATGTGCGCGCCGTGCTCCAGCGAGGCGATCTGCGGGCCGAACGACACGCCGCCGCACAGGGTCAGGACCTTGATGTTGTCTTCGGCGCGGGCCAGACGACGGATTTCCTTGGCGACCTGGTCGGCCAGCTCGCGGGTCGGGCAGATGACCAGAGCCTGGCAACCGAAGTAGCGCGGATTGATCGGGTTCAGCAGGCCGATGCCGAACGCGGCGGTCTTGCCGCTGCCGGTCTTGGCCTGGGCGATCAGGTCCATCCCCTTGAGGATCACCGGCAAGCTCTGCGCCTGGATCGGCGTCATCTGGGCATAACCGAGAGATTCGAGGTTAGCCAGCATGGCGGCGGACAGCGGCAAAGTATTAAAAGCGGTGGCGATGGTGGTCACGGGACTGGCCTGCAAAACAAAATGTCGCGCAGTGTAGCAGCCCCGTGCCACTTTCCTCGAAAGTTCTGGACGAACAGCGATTAATGTTCGATGTGTTCGTCGGGATGTTCATCGGGACGTTTGACGCGCCGCCCGTCCTCTTTCGAAAGTTGCGAGAAGATGGTCGCCGCCAGCATCGCCATGACACCCACGGTCACGAACGTCAGCTGGAACGCGCCCAGCACGGTTTCAACGCCATCATTGCCGATTTCCGCCGTGAAACCACCGAGCAAGGCACCGGCGCAGGCTACCCCGAGGCTCAGCGACAACTGCGCAACCACCGACAGCAGACTGTTGCCGCTGCTGGCGCTGGCGTCGTCGAGATCGATCAGAGTTACGGTGTTCATCGCGGTGAACTGCAGCGAGTTGATCGCGCCGAGAATCGCCAGCAGGCACAACAACAGCCAATACGGTGTCTGCTCGCTGACCAGGCCCATGCTCGCCAGCATGATCCCCAGCGCCAGCGTGTTGCCGGTGAGCACGATGCGATAGCCGAGACGTTCGATCAGCGGCCGCGCCATCCACTTGGCAAACATCGCTGCGGCGGCCAGCGGCAGCATGCTCATCCCGGCCTGCGACGGTGAATAACCCAGCGCCACTTGCAGCAGCAACGGCACCAGAAACGGCAACGCGCCGCTGCCCAGACGGGCGAACAGGTTACCGATGATCCCCACTGCAAACGTCCGGGTCTTGAACAGCGAAGGCGCGAACAGCGGATTCTCGACACGTCCGGCGCGCAGCCAGTACGCCGCCAGACAGGCCATGCCACCGAACAGCAGCAACATCACCCGCAGGTGCGGCAGATGCAATTCGCCAAGGCCTTCCATGGCGATGGTGATCAGAATCATCGCCGCGCCGAACAGCAGGAAACCGAGGCTATCGAAGCGTGTGCGCTCGGTGCCGCGCAGGTCGGGAATGAACTTCCACACCGCATAGCAGCCGATGACGCCGACCGGCAGGTTGATCAGAAAGATCCAGTGCCACGTCAGGTACTGCACCATCCAGCCGCCCATGGTCGGGCCGATCAGAGGCCCGAGCAGGCCGGGAATGGTGATGAAACCCATGATCCGCACCAGCTCCGAACGCGGGTACGCGCGCAGTACCACCAATCGCCCGACCGGCAGCATCAGTGCACCGCCGAGGCCCTGAATCACCCGGGCGCCGACCAGCATGGTCAGGCTGCTCGACAGGGCGCAGAGCAGCGAGCCGATGCTGAACAGCAGGATTGCGCCGAAAAAGATCTTCTTGGTGCCGAAGCGGTCGGCGATCCAGCCCGAGGCCGGAATCAGCAACGCCACGGTGAGCATGTAGGCGATGACCACACCTTGCATGCGCAGCGGGTCTTCGGCCAGATCCCTGGCCATGGCCGGCAGCGCGGTGTTGAGGATGGTCCCGTCGAGGGACTGCATGAAGAAAGCGATGGCGACGACCCACGGCAACCAGCGGGCGGTGATGGCGTCGAGAGGCGGGCGGTTGGGCATGGAACCTCTGGTGATGGGTGCAGTAAGTCCGGGGTGACTTCATCGCGAGCAGGCTCGCTCCCACATGGACTGCGCGAACCTGTGGGAGCGAGCCTGCTCGCGATGCTTTTACAAGGTCAAGGTCAATCGGCTCACCAGCGCCCCCGGCAGCAATGCCGACGAGGTATTGCGCTGACTGTAGGTGCTTGCCGACAGCAGCAACTCACGCTCGGCAGTCAATGCTTCCAGCTGCGAACCCAGCAGGCTGTAGGCACTGTCGTCGAAACGCATGGTGCTGACCGGCGCCTGAATCTCGCCGTTCTCGACCCAGAACGTGGCAAACCGGGTCATGCCGGTCAGGCGCGCCGCCGGTTGATCCGAGAAGTTCAGGTACCACAGGTTGCTGATATACAGCCCGGTGCCCAGTTGCTTGAGGATTTCGGTCTGCGGCAGATCACCGGCGCCCATGTTCAGCGCGCTCGGTGATTCGCCACCGCCGGCACCGTTGGCCGTCAGGCCGTATTCGGCAGCACTGCGCGATCCCACCAGTTGCTCGCCGGCCTTGCCTTCGATGATCAACCGCAGATCGCTGCGCGGGTAGCCTTCGCCGGAAAACGCCGGGCTCAGCGAGCCGCTGACTTTTTCGTCGAGGGACACCAGTGGACTGAACGTCTGATCGCCGGCATACAGTTTCTGCAACGGGCTGCTCTTGCTGGCAATCGACTGCGCCGAGAAACCGCCCCAGCACAACATGCCCATGATTTCTTCCAGGGCTGCCGGTGCCAGATAGGCGCGGTATTGTCCCGGTGGCAGGGTGCGCAACGGACGACCGAGAAACTCAAGCTGCTCGCGGGCCTGCTGGAAACGCTTGGCGAAACCTTCGCTGCTCCACTCGTGTCCGGCATAGCTGGCTTTCACCGCTTCGCCGTTCTCGTGGAACAGGCTGAAGTCGAAGTTGAAACTGTTGGCCTGATGCCAGCCGAATGCCCCCGAGGAACTGGCGAAACCACGGCTGATGGGACCGGCGGCATAGAAACCGACCAGATCCAGCCCTTCGGCCGCCTCGGCGATTTCAGCGACCACCTGCTCGGTGTCCGGCAGCGGATGTTCCTGCACATTCTGGCTCTGCCAGCCGTTGTGGTTGAGCAGCAGGTACGGATCCTGCGGGAGCAGCGGCAGGGTTTCGCGCAGTTGTTGCAGGCCTTCGGCGAGGCGTTGCAGGTCAGTCGATTGCTCGCCGGACAGGGTGATGTGCAGGTCGGCATGGCGGCCATCGTCGATCAGTTTCAGACCGATACCGGCTTGTTGCACTTGCCCGGCCTGACGCACCTTGGCGTGGTTGAAGCGCACGAAGGCCGACGATTCGGCGTCGTAACTCAGCGTGAACTGTTCCGGCTCGCGCACGGCATCGCGCAGCCAGTTGACCAGCACCTTGAAGGCCTCGACCTGGCTCTTGGAAATACTCATCAGGCGTCTCCCCCAAACACATCAACATTGCTGAACACGCAGGCCGGCGAAGCGTGGCCGACGCGGATCACCTGGTTCGGTTCGCCCTTGCCGCAGTTCGGCGTGCCCAGCACTTTGGTGGTGCCGGCGTTGCCGACCGCGCGCAGGCTCTTCCAGAAGTGCGCGGAAATGCCCCGGTAGTTGGGGTTTTTCACCACGCCTTTGAGTTCGCCGTTTTCAATCAACTGGCCCCATTCGCAGCCGAACTGGAATTTGTTCCGCGCGTCGTCGATCGACCACGAACGGTTGGTGCTCATCAGGATGCCGTTTTCGATGCCGCCGATCAGTTGCTCCAGCGACTGGTCGCCCGGCTCGATGTTGAGGTTGGCCATGCGGTCGATCGGCGGTCGGTTCCAGCCGCAGGCGCGGCTGTTGGCGACACCGTCCAGGCCCGCGCGGAACTGCGACAGCGCACCGCCCAGCGGCCGGACCAACAGACCTTCGCGAATCAGGAATTGCTTGCTGGCCCTGGAGCCGTCGTCATCGTGGCCGTAGCTTGCCAGCTCTTCGGGAATGTCCGGATCGAAGGTCACGTTGAGCAGCTTCGAGCCGTATTGCAGGCTGCCGAAGTCCGAGGCTTTGACGAAACTGGTGCCGGCGTAATTGCGCTCGTCGCCGAGAATCCGGTCCAGCTCCAGCGGGTGACCGATGGATTCGTGGATCTGCAGCATCATCTGATCCGGCATCAGCAGCAGGTCGCGTGGGCCTTGCGGGGTGTTCGGCGCGAGCAGCAGTTGCAGCGCCTGATCGGCGACTTGCGGACCGGCACCGATCAAGCCGCAGCGGCTGATCACGTCGGCGCCGCCCTGCTGGCCGAAGTTCTCACGACCGAGGCTGCGGGTCTGACTGTCGTTGCCATCGTAAGCGGTGACGTCCAGGCCTGGATAAACGAAGCGCTGGGCCTGGCGCAATTCGGCCCCGGCGCTGCTCAGGTAGATCTGTTCGACGTGGGTGATGCCGATGCTCACTTCCCAATTCACCAGGCGCTCATCCTTTGGCACCGAGGCGGATTCCGCGCCGAGCAGCTCGAAGCATTCGCTCAGGGACGGGAAGGGTTGTTCGAGATTGGGTGAAAAGTAATCGGCACGGTCGCTGGAAACCGGCTGCTGGCTCAGGTCGAGCAGGGCGTGGGGCTTGATCCGCCGGGCTTGCTGTTCGGCGCGCTCGAGAGCGGCTTGCAGGCCTTGTTGCGACAGGTCATTGGTCGCGGCGTAGGCTTCGACGCCGTTGACGCGAACGGTGAGCATCGCGCCTTCGTCGCGGCTCAGGCTCGGCGGTTCGGCGACGTTCTTGCGCACCGACAGGTACTGGCCGGACTCGCGTACATACCGCAGGGAAAAAAACTCGGCGCCCGTGCGCAAGGCAGCGAAGCGCTGCTTGAGCTGGGGGTGGAAATCGAACATCAGGGAACCTCCTTGTTATGGGAGAAGCGGCGAAGCGGATTCGGCGGGGAGGGGTGAAATGATTGCGCGAGGACTAGAGTAGGCCTGCGTCGGGGTAGGATCAAGTGAAGAGGGGGTGTAGGGGGATTTACTTGAAGCAGAGGGATTTGTGCTGAATGTGAGGGCCCCATCGTCGGAACGCCGCCCGGAGCAAGCTCGCTCCCACAGTTGAAATGCATTCCAAATGTGGGAGCGAGCCTGCTCGCGATTAGCCTTGATGCGGTGTAGCCGAGTTACTGAGCAACAGCACTCACATCACGCAGTGCCTTGCCTTTCACCGGCGCATCGCCAGCGACGTAGTACGGCGCCTTGCTGCGTGGCAGTGGCTGACGGCCACGGATCTTATCGGCGATTTTCTCGGCCATCATGATCGTCGGCGCGTTCAGGTTGCCGGTGGTGATGATCGGCATGATCGAGGCATCGACCACACGCAGACCCTGCATGCCATGCACGCGGCCCTGGCCGTCCACGACCGCCATCTCGTCGGTGCCCATCTTGCACGAGCAGGACGGGTGGAACGCGGTTTCGGCGTGCTCGCGGATGAACTTGTCCAGCTGCTCATCGGTTTGCACTTCGATGCCCGGGCTGATTTCGCGGCCACGGAAAGCGTCCAGTGCAGGCTGTTGCATGATTTCACGGGTCAGGCGGATGCCGTCGCGGAATTCCTGCCAGTCCTGCTCGGTGGCCATGTAGTTGAACAGGATGCTCGGGTGCTGGCGCGGATCCTTGGATTTGACCTGGATGCGACCACGGCTCGGCGAACGCATGGAACCCATGTGCGCCTGGAAACCGTGCTCTTTCACACCGTTGCTGCCGTTGTAGTTAATCGCTACCGGCAGGAAGTGGTACTGGATGTTCGGCCATTCGAATTCCGGACGGGTGCGGATGAAACCACCGGCTTCGAACTGGTTGCTGGCGCCGATGCCGGTGCCGTTGAACAGCCACTCGGCACCGATGGCCGGCTGGTTGTACCAGAGCAGCGACGGGTACAGCGAGACTGGTTGGGTGCAGGCGAATTGCAGGTACAGCTCGAGGTGATCCTGCAGGTTTTCGCCGACGCCCGGCAGATCGTGAACGACCGGGATGTCGAGGCTTTCCAGCAGTTTCGCCGGGCCGACGCCGGAGCGTTGCAGCAGTTGCGGCGAAGCGATCGCGCCGGAGCAGACGATGACTTCTTTGCGGGCGCGGGCTTCAACGCGCTCTTCGGCAGCGCCGACCAGGTAACGCACGCCGATGGCGCGTTTGCCTTCGAACAGAACCTTGTCTGTCAGGGCGTGAGTGACGATGGTCAGGGTCGAACGCTTCTTGGCCACGTCCAGGTAACCACGGGCGGTGGAAGCACGACGGCCTTTCGGCGTCACGGTGCGGTCCATCGGGCCGAAGCCTTCCTGCTGGTAGCCGTTCAAGTCTTCGGTGCGCGGGTAACCGGCCTGCACGCCGGCTTCAACCATGGCGTGGAACAGCGGGTTGTTGCCAGCCTTCGGCGTGGTCACGCTGACCGGGCCTTCGCCACCGTGGTAGTCGTTCGGGCCGATGTCGCGAGTTTCCGCTTTACGGAAGTACGGCAGGCAGTCGAGGTAAGTCCAGTCTTCCAGGCCTGGCAGTTTTGCCCAGCCGTCGTAGTCCATCGCGTTGCCACGGATGTAGCACATGCCGTTGATCAGCGAGGAACCGCCGAGGCCCTTGCCGCGGCCGCATTCCATGCGACGACCGTCCATGTACGGTTCCGGATCGGTTTCGTACGCCCAGTTGTAGCGACGACCCTGCAGCGGGAAGGCCAGTGCGGCCGGCATTTGCGTGCGGAAGTCCATGCGATAGTCCGGGCCGCCCGCTTCGAGCAGCAGGACGGTGACGCCTTCGTCTTCAGTCAGACGGGTCGCCAGGGTGTTACCGGCAGAACCGGCACCCACAATGATGTAATCGAATTCTTGGGACATAGGTCCTCCGGGAGTTTCAAGCTGCAAGCTTCAAGCTGCAAGAGAGCAGCGAGCGGTGCTGAGATAGAGCGGCAAGCTTCAAGCTGCTTTTACTTGCAGCTTGCCGCTTGCCGCTTGTCGCTGGATCAGCTGATCAAAATACCGAAACGTACTCGCCCAGCTCGACTTGCACGGACTTGATGCGCGTGAAGTTATTGAGAGAGCTGATCCCGTTCTCACGACCAACGCCCGACTGCTTGTAACCGCCAACCGGCATTTTCGCGTCGGACTCGCCCCAGGCGTTGATCCAGCAGATACCGGCTTCCAGTTGATGAATCACGCGGTGGGCGCGGTTCAGGTCGCGGGTGACGATACCGGCGGCCAGGCCGAAGTCGGTGTCGTTGGCGCGGCGGATCACTTCTTCTTCGGTTTCGTAGGTCAGGATCGCCATTACCGGGCCGAAGATTTCTTCACGGACGATGGTCATGTCGTCGGTGCAGTCGGTGAACACGGTCGGTGCCACGAACGCGCCTTTGGCAAATTCGCCGTCGGTCAGACGGTCGCCGCCGCACAGAACGCGGGCGCCTTCTTCTTTACCCTTGGCGATGTAGCCCAGCACGTTTTCCATGTGCGCGAAGCTGACCAGCGGGCCGAAGTTGGTGTTTTCGTCTTCCGGGTTGCCAACGCGGATGCGCGCAACGCGCTCGACGATCTTGGCTTCGAAAGCGGCTTTCAGGTGGCTCGGCACGAACACGCGAGTGCCGTTGGTGCAGACCTGACCGGAGCTGTAGAAGTTGGCCATCATGGCGGTGTCGGCGGCGCGATCCAGGTCGGCGTCGTCGCAGATGATCAGCGGGGACTTGCCGCCCAGTTC